>JAKEFK010000168.1 GCA_022616075.1 bacterium | reverse complement strand
AGTGTACAAAGTCTGAAAACATAATCACCATTTCCGATACAGGCGAAGGAATCAGCAGTGACTTCTTACCTTACGTGTTCGATCGTTTCCGACAGGCCGACAGCGTGTATGCGCCTCGCTCGCGCCTTGCCATCAAGCCTGCGAGCCAGCAGCATATGTCATCATATTTATGGGAAGGGACACTGAGCTTATTTGTGATATCTTAATCCATTACGCACATGAGAAAATCTGCGTTACTTGAAGCTTTGGAGTCGCGAATTCTGCTGGGTGATGGCGCCATGGGGACTCAACTGCAGATTGCAGGACTTCCTTCCGGCCATTGCGGGGAAGCATGGAATCTGGATCATCCAGATCGGATTTTGAAGATTCAGCGAGCCTATGCAGCGGCCGGATCCGATTGCATTTTGAGCAATACATTTGGCGCGAGCCGGATCATGTTAAACCGGCATGGAGAAGCGGAACGTACTGCGGACATCAACCGAGCGGGCGTTGCAATCGCGCGAGAGGCTCTCCAGGGCCGTGGCTTTGTACTCGGTGACATCGGCCCGTTTGGCGGTCTCATGGAACCATACGGAGAGATTCCTTCCTGTGACGTCGAATTTGCGTTTCGCGAGCAGGCGCGCGCTCTGGTCGAAGCAGGCGCAGACGGCATCATCATTGAAACGCAGACTGCATTGGAAGAGCTGGAAATTGCGATTGAAGCATCCAAAGAAGCCGGCGCTGCTGTCATCATTGGTTCGATTGCTTTTGACAAAATGCTCGATGTGGATGATGTTCGCACGATGATGGGAGTCAGTCCGGAACAAGCGGCCGAATTTATGGTCAAACACGGATGCAATATTCTTGCTTTGAATTGCGGCACGGGAATCGATATGAAAACCGCTGCGAATATCGTTCGACGTTACCGTTCCATCAGTGGGTTGCCAACCATGGCTCAGCCAAATGCAGGACAGCCTGTGCTGGAACAGATGAAAGTGATCTATAAGGAAACACCGGAAGAAATGGTGCAGGGACTTCCTGATCTTCTGGATGCCGGAGTTCGAATCGTGGGTGGATGCTGTGGAAGCACTCCGGATCATATACTGCGTTTCCGGCAAACATTCGACATGCTGTGTTCCTCACGAACTCAGAGCATTGAAACATGAGAGTCACCATACCCGTAGATGAAACGCAGGCAGATTCACATTTGCCCGAAGTCAAACCGGATGGCTCCGGTGTAGGTATTAATTATGCCGACCAGATTCTAAAGAATTTCAAACTCACACTGACAGACGGCCGCAAAATGATGGCGAAACGCCGCGGACTTAAAATCACCCTGACAATCGGAGACAAACAAGGCGAAGCCATTATGCGACGAATGGAAAATGGCCCGGATGTAAAAAACATTTTTCGCAGGGCTCTTGAAGAGGCAGCTCAAAACGCCGGCGCTACGATCTTCATAGAACCCAACCAGATCCACCTCGAAGTCTAGTGCCTACTTCCAGGTCATGTCTTTGATGTGCATTAATCCAAACGCCACAATCAGTAACGGAATCGCAACGAGTGAGTGCGGCATTCCTAGAAAAAATCGCGAGATTGGTTCCAGGGCGTACAGCAGCACTCCCCACTTTTTCATATTCCAGTAGCCCCACCCGCAAAGCACCGTAAACGCAATACTGAAGTACAAACCGGTCATACCCACAGCTTTCTCAATTCGGTCCGAGCCGGGCATATCGGCAACTATGAAAAGCGTCGTGAGCGCGGCAGATAGAAATAAAAGGATAGAACAGATGGAGATGATGGTTGGCCGATTGATGATGAGGATATGGGAAGAGGGCGCGGAAGAATAATTCAGGGGAGCAACTCCGGCCCGCGCAACACGATCCTGCAAAGCGCGCTTCGAATCATCAGTGGAAAATTGCGGATTGCGAGTTACTTCCTCAACCAGAGCGCGGGACAATCCAATGGTGTTCTGCAGTTGTTCGTAGAGGATCTCTGCTTGTGTTGCATTTGCCCTTCCTTCCCGGATGATGGCAGCAAGGACAAGTCCTTTGGGATCCCCATCGATGATGTCCAAACTCCATCCCAACAGTTTTGGCCGATCAGAATAGAAATGATTCAAGCAAAGCTCCAACAACTCCTTGTTTGTTCGATTCATCTTGAGCCAGTTCCGGATGTGATAACTACGTAACTGCCTCTCTTTCTGAACAAACATGGCAGGATCGTGACTAAACATCTGATTGTGCTTAAACATCTCTAGCAACCCCCTTCGCCCGTTCGCTTCACAGAGGTGCAACGTTCGTGCCAGTAGTGCTGTCGTCGATGGCACTCGCCTTTAGGGGAATCGCAGTTGATGGTTACGCAACGGAGTAGCTATGGAGCGCAGGCTTCAATACTGCATTACGGCCGCGGGCTGAGGTTGTTGAATAATCCAGATGCTGGCGGTCCCAGTTGGAGCGCGGGCATCCTTACCCGCAAAATGCTCGTCGAGCGATCAGGTTTTTGCGGACTGGAAGTCCGCGCTCCAACTCATTATTCAACAACCTCGGCTTCTAGCCTGCCTGCAGCTCCGTTGGATATTTATCGGATGGTTGGCTCGTATTGATCAAAATCCTACCTGATCGCGAAAATATTTTGCTTCGTCATCCAGGTTTTCCAATCTTTCGATCGATCGAAAGTTCGATTGGCTGCTTAGTACCGAGGTGGTGGACCGGGGGCATTCGATCCGACTCGAATGGATCCTTGCATCTCATCACTGACCCAATGGGTTTCGCAGTGATAAAGGAAAAGCTTGTCATTGTCGGCTGAAGTAAATGTGCGTTCGAAATCATCTCCATCGTTTCGGAAACGGAATCCCGAATCGAACAGATTATTGTTTTCCGTCACTGTGTGATCCGTCATAGTTCCACGCATTACCCATCGAACTCTTGTGCCCGGGGCAATGGTTATCGATTTCGGATCAAAGAAGTTGTCGCGGATCGAGACAGTCACAACCTGACTGTTGGAACCGCCTCCCGTAGAATTGTCGCCGCCACAACCGGAAATGGTGAGAGCAAGAAGGAATACAAGACAAGCCACTAGCTTTGTAACCATAGGTTACCTCCTAAATCTAGGGCCGCTAATGAAAAGATAGCTTCCGCCACGCGTACTTTTCAATGGAAGTAGGGTTAATTAAATGTAAATTGAGCTCAGGGAATTCTTCCCTCAAGGATCATGGCCAGTTTAGATGCGTCGATATTTCCGCCGGAGATCACACACACTACCTTGCCGGTATTGCCGGACGCAAGCGCCGCAGCGAGAGAAGCAGCGCCGGCGCCCTCAGCAACGACTCTGTTTCTTTCCACCAACAACCGGATGGCGTCGCAAATTTGCTGCAGCGTAACTACGACTGAGCCATCCAACAAGACGCTTGCAAGGGGCCACATTTCCGAAAGCACGCCTTTGCCGCCGATTCCATCCACAAAACTTGCGTGGTGTTGGATCGCACACGGTTCCCCAGCTTTCCAGGCGGCACTCAAGGGCGCTGCCGTCTCCACTTCACAAGCATAAATCTTGACCTCCGGCTTCAGCGCGCGAATGGCAGCAGCAATCCCACAGCTGAGGCCTCCTCCTCCGTATGGAATGAAAATCGTTTGCACATCAGGTAAGTCTTCGAGAATTTCCAAACCGATCGTTCCGTTGCCCGCCATGACCGCAGGATTCGAGACGGGATGAATAAAGAGACCTCCCAGACCTTGAAACTTACCTGTCCTGAGCACCTCCCACCACTCTTCATAAGGGACGCGGAGTATGCTGCCGTTCAATCGCTCAATCGCGGCCAGCTTTGTTTCAGGCGCATTTTCAGGAACAATGGAAGTGCAGTTCACATTCAGCCGCTTCGCATTCCACGCAACCCCCTGGGCCATATTTCCTGCGCTTGCGGTAAAGACGCCCTGTCCCAATCGATCCACGCCGGCAAGCTCCATTGCGTTCCCTGATCCGCGTATTTTGAAAGAACCAATCGGCTGAAGATTTTCAAGCTTTAAATGAATTTCAGGGTGACCGGGCATTGGAACAAGCGGTGTGTGTAAGACGAAAGAAGAAATTCGCTTGCGCGCGCCTTCAATTTCAGCAAGCGACGGCGCCTTAAGATTCATGCCTGCTGCCACCCAGTTCTACAACTGTCCCGATGCTCTTTTCCAATGCCTTCTGATACAGATGGTGCGCGGATGCCAGGTCTTCGATGGCAAGACCCAGCGATTTGAAAAGTGTTATTTCTTCATCCGAAGAGCGTCCTGGCGCTGAACCACACAGAACCTCCCCGAGTTCTGCAAGTGCGGGATTCTGAGCGATCTTCCCTTCCTGAATCGGAATGAGAATATCCCCTGCTTCGTTCATCGCCGATTCTCTGCGGTCCGTAAACAACTTAGCGCGTACTACGGTTGTAGTATCGATCTCACGCGAAACGGGACCAAAGGTGCCTATGGCATTGACGTGAGCTCCGGTGCTCAACCACTCCCCTTGTAAAACAGGAGACCGGGAAGAAGTCACGGTGCAAATGATGTCCGCTCCCAGCACCGCCTCCTGCGCAGTCCTGACAGCTTCTACAGCCAGACCATATCGTTCCGATTGCCGCGCTGCAAAACGTTGCGCGTTTGGAAAGGTGCGGCTCCACACCCGCACTCGTTTGATGGTTCTTGCGAGAAGCATTGCTTCTAGATGTGCTTTTGCTTGAACTCCCGATCCCAGTATCGCCAGATCGTTTGCGTCCTTTCGAGATAGTACTTGCGTCGCAACACCGCTCACAGCCGCTGTCCTGATTGCAGTGATCTCGGTCGCATCCATCACAGCTCGCAAACAACCATTCTGTACTTCAAACAGCAGAACAACTCCTTGATGAGAATCAAACTCCGTTCCCAGGTTGCGCGGAAAAACGCTGATGACTTTCGCTCCCACGGATTGAATGTGTCCTGAATAGGAAGGCATAACGGCAAAAGCGCTTTCTCCGCCCGGCAACCATACAACTTGCCGTAAAGGCAACAACACTTGTCCTGATGCAAGAGCTATCAATGCTGTCTTCATGACTTCCATGCACTCTTGCATCGTGAGCAGTTGCGATATCTGGTTTTGATCAAGGATGAGGATTTTCATTTTCTCAACCGCCAAGGCGCAAGAACGCCAAGTCATTTTAATTTTGTTTGCTACGAAGAATTCTTTCAGCAACTTCACGTGTAGCAGAATGATAAAAGGGCCGCGCTTTTCCATAAATACGCTCCGCCATTTCACGCCCTTCCTTCGTGCGGATCAATTCCGTAAATAGGAGTTTCACATATTTTCTCCTCCCTTGAGAAATCAAAAACTTCTCGATGGCGGGATATGCAGGCGCATACCGCTTCGTGATCACTTGCCGCAACCATTCGTTCAGAATCTCCGCATTCTTACTGCCGGTTAACTGAAATGACCTGTCAAGCTCTTCCATTTTTGGGGCTGAAATCGATTGCGGTAAATTCCGGATGAAATGGATCCAGTGGTGAGTCGTCCATTGATTCGTGTCCAGTTCTGTAGCAGCTTTCCCCTCCAGATATTTTCCCAGCTCATGGTCGACTTCCTTGAGAGATTCGGACTCAGGTTTTAAGATGTTCGGTGGAATCCCCGGACCATAGATCCATGCATCAATCTGGATTCGCTTCTCCAGATCTGAACCTGGTTTAACGAGATTCTTACGCAAATAGGATAGAAATTGCTCTGTTGTCATGCTTTGAAAGGCAGACTCTTTGAAGTACTGATTTAAAAATGCATCCCATCTCTCGCGTCCCACCGCCGCTTCAATTGTAAAAAGAAGGAACTCTCCTTTTTCGTATGGAATCGCAGTAACTCCAACTTCCGGATCGCGTCCGGCCAGATTCATTTTCAAGTGAGTATCGGCGCTTGTCGGTCCAATCTCCGCTACTTCCCGGTGAAGATCCTGGAACTGGAGCACGGTCAGCATCTTTGCATATTCGTCTCCGTAAACTGTTTCCATGATCCGGTGCGTCAGATAATTCGTGAAGCCTTCATTCAACCAGAAATCGTTCCAGGTCGCGTTGGTCACAAGATTTCCGGACCAGGAGTGGGCCAGTTCGTGCGCAATTGTAGCAACCAGTGATCGATCTCCCGCAAGCAGAGTAGGAGTCACAAAAGTCAATCGCGGGTTTTCCATCCCTCCCCATGGAAAACTCGGGGGCAGCACGATCAGATCGTACCTTTCCCATCGATAAGGACCATACAACTCTTCGACCGTAGCCATCATTTGAGGCGTTTCAGCGAATTCCCAGGCAGCTTTTTCAATCACCGATGGTTCTGCGTAAACACCCGTGCGTTCTCCGGTTGCGCGAAATGCAATATCGCCAACAGCAAGCGCCAGTAAATAGGAAGGGATGGGCTGGCGCATACGAAACTCATACACCCCTGATTCATTCTTCTTCCGGGGATTCTCCGCGCTCATCACGGCAAGCAGGTTGGGAGGCACCTGAACACGCGCGGTGTAGGTCATTCGAACAGAAGGCGTATCCTGGCATGGGATCCAGGACCGGGCAAGAATCGCCTGCGATTGCGTGTAGAGAAACGGATATTTCTTATCCTGAGTCTGCGCGGGCTCCAACCATTGAAGAGCAGCGGCTTCGGGATCCGTCGAATATTCAACGTGAACCAGTTTTGTTTCCGGGCGGATCGACACAACCAGCGCTTGTCCCATCGGCGCTATTGCCGGTTCCAGCGTGAAAGAAGATTCCACTCCCTGATCCAGCGTAACTTTTGAAATGGAAAGTCCATTGGTGTCCAGATAGAGTTTATCCACACCTGCTTTATTCTGGATTTGCAACGAGGCTTTCCCAAGGATCTTTTTCTCCTGGAAATCTACGCGAATGTCTAAATGCAGATGCTGGACAACTGCTTCATTCGGCTTAGAAAAAGAATGCGGATCGATTTGCTGCATGCCTTCCTCCTTCGCGTAAAGTAACAACGAGACTGCAATCACGCCGATTAGCGCCCACAACAATTTCAATTTGAAAACTCCTGGATATAAAACCTTGGTACTTTTTTCGACTCATGTCAACACGACTGCCATGCTATGCGGATGCAAGCCTTAGTTCCTGTGTGAGTTTCTTATCTTTGCTTAACTTCCAGATTTTTTGATCCAGAAAATAATGATGGAGAGCGAATCCCCACCAGAAGGCAAATGCTAAATCGGAAATCGTGAAATCCAGGCCCAGGGGCATCTCACTAATGCTGTTTGGGCCGCCGGAGAAAGGAACTCTAAGTCCGAGAAAATACCAGTTAACGTAACGGTACGAAATTGCAAATAACAGCGCTGCCGCATAGTAGATTAAGAAATTCCTGTTGATCCATTTTGCGGGTCCAAATTTTTCTCCGCTCTTCTGATAACGATTCCGGTTATAAAACCAGACGATGCCATGATACTGAACATTGTGATAGAAGGTTACAAAAACGACAAACAAACGAATCGGTAAATGAGTGGAAATGTAGGGATGGAGAAAAATTAGTAGATGCAAAGGAACACAGGCCGCAAGGAAGAGATTCTTCGGCAGATTCCATGGTCTACCCTGCCTTGCGTTGTAGTATTCCTTTACGACGTAAAGGGCCAGCGCTGCCACAATGAGAATGTGGTCGGCCTGTATAATTGCTTGTTCAACAGGAGTGATTGTCGTCGGAAGCCCGACCTGTTCCCGCGCAATCGGATGACGCAACAGAAAAGAAACGAAGGGAGCGAGCATTAAAACGTAAAAAATCCAATAATCCATCGGATTTGATTTTCCCGCCGGTTCACCGTTCTTTTTCTGATACAGAACGAGAAAACCATAATGCTGACGTACCACATGCCAGTATGCCCAGAGGCCTGCAAACGCGAGAAAAACAAAATAAGGGAGTGAAGTTTGAGTCTCAATGCCGGCAAAGAGAGAGAGCGGACCAAGCAGAAACCAGAGCAGACTTCCCCAGAACAGTTCCCAGCGTTCCTTCCATTCCTGAAGATCCAGATAAGTTCGCGAAAGAGTTGCAAAGACATGCGGACCATCAACAGACAGAATCCAGAACCACCAGAGCAGGAGCGCCGAGACTCCAAGCCCTACATGTAGGTAGATCATTGCGTAGCTCGTAAGGCACGCGCCAATGTACCAGAACAAATCAAAGCTTCGTCCCGTAATCCATTTTGTAGAAATCATTTTACTTGGCGCCTTTGCGCCTTACCGTTAAAAATAAGGTCGTGACACATACAAGCATACCAAGGTAGACAATCCAGTCACCAAAACGTGTATAGAAAGTTTGCTCTGTCACCCAACGGATTTCACCTGTGACAGAGGCTGGCACAAAAATCTCAGTCGCCTGAAGGATTCGCCCGTAGGGATCTACAAAACCGCTGATACCCGTATTGGCGGCGCGCACCAGGTAACGGCGATTTTCGATGGCACGCATCACGGACATTGCAAAATGCTGATACGGCGCGGCAGTACGGCCAAACCATGCATCATTTGTAATGGTAGCAAGGAGCGTTGTGCCGCGAAGACAAAATTCGCGAGAAAGCTGCGGAAAAACCACTTCAAAACAAATGTTAATGGAGACTTTTTGACCTCGAATGAGAAAAGGCCGATAGTTGGTACCCCGCGAGAAATCTGAAATTTCCGGAACCATTTTTCCCGCAAAAAAGAAAATATTCTTTAAAGGCACAAATTCGCCGAAAGGAACAAGATAAATCTTGTCATATTGCCCCGCAATTTCGCCACGCTCATTTACAAGATACGCGCTGTTGAAAACCTCTTCGCCCGTGAAAGTATCGCTCCCAATGATCAAAGGAATGCGCGTAATTGCTGCCAGCTTCCAGATCTCTTTCGACCAGATCCCGCCGGTGCGGATCGGAAAGAGAGTCGATGCTTCGGACCAGAAAATGATGTCCGGTTTCGACTTTTCGATCAGCTCCATTGTCATCTGGACATGTTTTCGATGGATGCTTTCAGCAAAGGAATAATTAAGTTTCGCATCCTGTGGCACGTTTCCCTGTATCACGCCGATTTTTGCGGTTTCTGTTCCCACCGGCCGGGCGATCCGAAAATGTCCATAAATAGAAACGGTCGCAACTAGAATGGAGCACGCAATAATATAGTATGATCTACGTAGTACTATTAATATCATAATTGCAGCGTTTGCGCTAAGGAGGAGCAAGGAAAGCCCGTATACTCCGGCAAAGCTGGCCATCTGGGCTATCCGCAGATGGTTATACTGGCTGTATCCGACGAGACACCAGGGGAATTCCGTCGTTTGATTGCGTGTCCATTCAAGAACGATCCACAGGAATGGCGCAACGAGCAGGGCCACATTCAGTCCGAGCCGGTTCCGGAAGATACCTGTGATCGCGAGAAAAACTCCCCAGAAGAGAGCCAGTACGATGCAGAGCAACAGGAGGATTCCAACAACCAGCGCCGGATGCACGGTCGAATAATGCTGTATCACATAGTAGATCCAGTAAAGGTTGCCCAGGTTGAACAAAAATCCAGTAAGCCAACCATAAAAGAAAAGCTTGCGAGTTCCGTAATCAGTTGACAGCAACAAAAGCAGTGGCACAAAACAAACAAAACCCAACCAGGACCATTGCAGCCGCGGAAAAATAGCAATGTTGAGTAAAGCGCTTAGAACGCAGGCAACCCAGGGAAACAGCCGGCGCCGACTGTGTAAGAAGGGAGATAATAAGATGGTAGGGATAGGGAGATTATTAAATATCCCCATATCTCAATTATCTCCTCATCTCCCTTTTTACACGCAGCTTTAAATTTAAAGAAGATGAAACTTGGCTTAGCACTACAAGGCGGCTTGCAATTTCGCGATCGCGAGCATGTCCAGATGATCACTGAAAGCATCGCGGATCACGAGATCGTATAGAATATTTCGGCCCGCAGAACGGGCTGAGCTTCTCAAATGAGCGGCTGAATGATCCTTTAGAATCCATTGAATAGCTTCCTCATTGATGCGGAAGCATTCAAAAAAGATTTCGCTGGGCAAATCTTCCTGATTCCGGCAGAAATCGCACCCTTGATTCATTTTAAGCTGTCCGGCAGGAAGTTTTTGAGTCGATACGAAGTCCTTCATGCCACTCTCATAGGGGACAGAGCAATGCGGACAAACCCGCGGGATTTTTCGAGGCGAAATAATCGTATGCAGCAGTCCCGCTTTGAGGGGTGATTTCAGATTGTGGGTGCAGAGCCATTCCACAGCTTTGTAGGCATCAAAAGAGGACAAAATAACCACAACGGGAATCCGCGCCGCCATCAGAAAACTCAGTTCAGCGGCCCGGACTGTTTTTAGAGAAGCGATCGCTAGCAGTTCGGGAGGTTGATAAAGATATTCTTCCAGCGAGCGCTCCATTTCGTCTGCGGAAACTTCATTCTGATGAATTTCGGTAAGCGGATACCTGATCGAGATCTCCAGCATGTGAATGTTGCGATAAATCTCTTTTGCCCGGCTCAGTAAACTGTACAAAAAGTGCGTCCGCCCCGAACCATCCGGTCCCGTGATGATTAAAATTCCTTTCCCGGCTACGGTTAAAAAATCTTCAATGTGATTTCGTACTTCCGGAAAAGGCTTCAGGAGTTCATCGAAGGAATGTTTCAAAATTTTTTCATCGAACATCTCCAGCAGAAATCGAGTACCGTAAATAGTCGGCGTGTTGCTAACAACCATTTGAATTCTGCGATCATTTACTTTCACGATGAACCGGCCGTTCTGCGCCTTTTTCTGCTGCAATAAATTCATTTTCGCAAGTCGAAAAAGTAGAAATGTTATGTCGTCCTGCTGGGCAGAAGTCAGGGCAAACTCGCTCTGTTTCAACGTTTCTTTTTTGAAGTAAACGACGGCCTGATCTGCTTCGGGTTTGATCAAAATTTCACGGAATTTCTCTTTAATGGCTTCCGCGATCATGCTGCGAAACCGTTCTCCAACATGAGTTTCGTTCTTTAGCTGTCCGGACGTGAGCGCTTTGATTCCTTTTCTGGAATCCGCGATAACGAACGCATTGTCGTCAAACGAAGAGAATTCGAGGCCGGGATCGATCGGCAAACGGTAACTGCTGTCAATCAGCGCCCGGATTTGCTGCTCTGACTGAATGAGCGCGTCCATTCGAAGTCCCGTGATTTCCGCAAGCATCCGGACCAGCTGCGGATGCGGAACTTCCGCCAGAGCAACCGTTAGTAGATTGCCCTCCAGCTTAATAGGAGCAATCTTGTAGTAAAGAGCGAGCGAGCGCGGAACAGCGCCGGCCGCTTGTTGCCTGACTGCAGCATCTTCCAGGACGTGTCCGGCGCTTTCATTTTCCTTAAAAAATTCTATCAGCGTCTCAGCAGAAAGAAGCCCCAGTCGAACCAAACAATATCCGAGCCTGCCGCCATTTTGACGCTGGTCGGCAAGCGCACGCTGAAGCTGGTCCGTCCCAATCAGACCTTTCTCAACGAGAAGGTCTCCAAGAAGCTTCTTGTTTGAATCAGATTCCGACATCCTTAATCCAGAACCGCGACCCAGGTTTCCAACTTTAAATCACTCTTAATCCTGGAAGCCATCGCTTTTGCATCCTGCGTGTCTGTGAATTTTCCAACACGCACCTTAAATACACTAATGTCGCCTGTTTTGGTTTCGTCCAAGAAGGGTTTGTACCCTTTTGATTTCAGGATCGAAAGCTGTTCTTGCGCTTTCGGTTTCGATGATGTGGCCATAACTTGCACGGTATACTGTGCGCCGCCAACAGATTTCGGTTGATCTTCCTCCGGAGTTCCTGTGTCGGTCACCGGCTCAGGTGCAGGTTTCTCTTTTTCTGCAACCGGTTGCTGTTCCGTCTTATCCAGATCCTCGTAGGCATATTTCTCTTGTGGTTTTTCCGCGGCTGATGCAGTTTTTACAGGTTCTTTCGGTTCCGGTTCTACAGGCTCTGATTGTTTCACGCTCTGTTGCGGAACAGATTTTTCTTCTGCCTGCGCTTCGGATGTGACGTCGGTTAAAGCTTGCTGAGGAGTGTTCGAATCAGGTTCAGGTGCCGCAAGATTTTTCTCGTTGCGGGTTGCTGCGGCGATCTCTGCTTCCTTTTGGCCCTTTCCGATCATCACCCCTAGCACAAAAATCAAAACACAAACTGTGACAGCAGCTAAGAAAACGAGAATCAACTGCTTATTATCAAGCTGAATCTCGTAATAGCTTTTCTCCTCATAATCGCGCATGCAATCACCTCCAGTTGGTATGTAACGCGATTGAACTTGTCTTTACCTCAAAAATTGTATTCCCCAAATGGCTTAGTATACCACGACGCGCGAGACGCACGACGCGCGACGCATCGACGATTTTCAACTTGGTCCACCGGCAGCATAGAGAACATCCATCGAACGTTCAAACCTTTCTTTAGCCACTTTGACGACCCTCAACGCTTCTTCGATACTCGAAACAGCCCGCACATAATTTAGATCATCGGCCGCGACATATTGGCGTGGAACCATCTCTTTGTTCATCCACTCTACGAGTCCCTTCCACATGTCTCCCAGGAGAATCAGCGGGCGGTCCTTAATATAGCCGACTTGCAGAAGTTGCCAGATCATGAAGGTTTCCAGCGAAGTGCCAATTCCTCCTGGCAACACAATGTAGGCATGGGAAAGCCGTACAAAATGATGCAAGCGCGAGAAGAAAGTTCGATGGGATGAGAGCCGGTCAATGTATGGGTTCGGTTTGTACTCGAAGGGAAGCTCAATGTGAAGACCGATGGATTTTGTTTTGCCGGTGAGGTCCCCTGCCTGCGCCCCTTCGTTTGCAGCTTCCATTAAACCAGGACCACCTCCGGTTACGATATCGCAACCAAGTTGCGTCAATTGAAAGGCAAGATCTTTTGCGGAGTTATAAAGCGCATCTCCTCTAGCGATTCTGCTGCTCCCGAAAATGGTTACCCGGAACCAGCGCGATTGGGAAGGGAGCAATCTTTCAAGGTCGTCGATGACATTCCACAACTGCATGATCACCTGATCGACTTCAGGGTCGCGATCTCTACGCCTGCGACGCGCCATACAGATATTATAAATCGTAACGCGGGCACGCGCGGCACACTTTTTGAAACTAACTAGCCCGAATCTAAGTATTATTAGTATGGAACATCAATGGGGCTACTGATTTACGCGGGGTTAGTTTTTCTTCTTAGTTTGGCGGCCCTGAAAAAACAGTCGCGGCTAATTCTGTTTCTTTTGCAGTTTCAATCCTTTCTTTTTGTTTTCTTTTTCTTCTGGTTCACACGCGAAAATTATCAAATCCTGCAGGTACAAAAAGTGGGATACCAGTTCGAAAAAATTACGAACAATTTTCGCGATCCTGCGCGGTCTGTTTCCATAGGAGGAGATCAAGCGAAAGACGATCTTTATTCGGCGGATTTGCCGCCGGCTGCCATTCGCATTACGCCTTCGCTTTCTGCAACACAAGCAGATGTAAAAGTTCTTGCCGATGGAATCCTGGTCTTGCGGGGGCGCTTGCCATTGAACGCTATGTCCTTAAAGGATGGAGACAAGATTCAATGCGGCGACCGCGAGATGACTTTCCTAAATAAAGGCGCTTTTCAGCGAGGGTTTTCCTATCAGAATCAGAATTGGAGCTGGCCAAGAAATGAATGGCGTCTTCAGAAACAAAAAGAACCGGTTCTTTCTTCGAACTTTAGCTCCCGTCTCTACACTGTTTCTGAAATCGCAAAATCACTCGGAATCGCCTGCGACAGCAAAGGCGCAGTCAGCATGCAGCAAATCCGATTTTCTGCGAGCCGGTCTCCTGTGCATATCAATTCCGTGATGTTGTTTGGCGCAGGAAAGAATCTAAGCGTCAATGGAGTTGCGTTGCCTGACAGTTTTCCATTCCAGAATCAGGATTTGTTGCGGCTCTATTACGTTAGAGATTCGCCGGATACAACGCGGCTACAAGCGTCCGCGACTTTCCGGATTCAGAACGGGGAAAATCTCGAACTGATCCTGGCGGTTCCGCAAATACTGGGAATCAAGGAAGAGCTTCTTCGAAATGGGAGCGCTATCAACAAACCCTTGTTTCTTTCAACAACAACCCTCCCGTACTCTGTCTTCCCCACTGCTCATTACGCAAAGGAATCGAAGCGGTTTTCGGGTCTATTCGCCTTTGTTCAAACGCAGGAACATTCCTACTCCAACGACTTGTGGGATCAGTTGGAGCAAAGGCTGCAGCATCTTCTCCAGATAACTCCGGCCAACCTGGAAGTTGTTACGGATAGGGGTAGTTTTCGTCCGAAATATGGAGACCACTTTGCTCTTGGAAGGAGCGACAAGATGATCTTTTCCATCCACAAAGTGGATTTCCCGTGGATTCTTCTTCAAACGCTTCTCATTTTGTGGATCGCTAAAATGCTTTTTCAGCCGCCTTTTTTTGCTTCCGTGGAAAATGTCGGCTTGCAGTTACTCGTAGTGACCGTCGACTTTTTCCTGATCACACGCTTTCTCTTTTCTTTTCGCGCTTCGAATCTGTATCCCTTTTCTTCTGAATCCTTGACGCTTTCCTTGTTCGCGATTCTGCTGGTTCCGTATTTAATTTTTTCAGCGACGCTTTTGGCTAGAAAAACCTGGGAAAGAAGACAGGCCTATAACTTCCTGGCTTATTCGATGATCGTTTGTATCCTGACCGGCACTCTCATCGGAGCATACCTGTGGCTCACTGTGGCAGTTGTGTGTATTTTTTCGGCAATTGCGTTTCTCCGTTTTCATCCCCGTTCATTTGTTTCCCGTTTGAAAACGGAACGGGACGTTCTTCTGAATATTCCTGTTGAGATCTACCTCGGACTCTTTGTCCTTTTTGCTTTTCTTCTGCAAGCGCTGGGAACTGGAGAAGCGGTCCATGCTTTCGGCGTCAGATTCCCTCTAGCCTTGATTTATCATCCCCTGTTAATCCTTTTTGCCTGTCACTACATAAATCGAATTCACAATCACCTTTCGCTGGAAAAGAACGGAGATACCTTACGACTTGCCTTTCAAGACTCCCTGAAACTGGGGTTGGTTCTGCTTTGTTTTGTTTTCATCAGTTTGCTTACGTCCGATTTTGGTTTCCTGTTGTTGTATTCAGTGCCGTTGTTATTTGTTCTTTTCGGCGTGGCGGCCCGCTACATGCGCGAATATGAAATGAGCTGGAAGGGGGCGGGACTAGTCATGGCTGTTCCGCTGGTGTTGTTTCTTTGTGTGTTTGTCGGGTCCGGTTTAATCGATAAAATTGTACCGCTTTCCTCGATGGGAAACCGTTACATTCAGCGAATCCTTCTTACGGTCGATCCATCTGTGTTGCAGGATAGTGGGTTGCTGACCGCCGAACGCCAGCTGGGGCATCAACGTACGTTTGTCGCTTACTCTCACAGTGGACTTTTTGGTGGCGGGTACATGAGCCGGCCCATCACGGCGGCTCTTTCCGGAACTGCATTGAACGACAATGTTCCTGCTGCCTTCCTGCTAAATGATTTCGGAATTTCAGGCTTCCTTGCCGTTTGTTTGATACTGTTTCTCTGGATTTTCTTGTGGTGGAAAAGTCATACGATCCTGAGCTTTGGCGCATTTGTTTCGCTGACGGCGCTGATTACTTTTGTGTACGTGGATCTCTACATGATGCTCAGCAATTGCGGAATCTTTCTGTTCACCGGAAAAAACTTCTTTTTCTGGGGACTGAATTCTGTTTCGGATATTTTTCACTCCACTCTGTTGCTCTTTTTGCTTACCGCCTTACTGCCGAGGAGTTCCCATGCTTAAGTCCGCCAGCTCCTGGTTCGCGCTGATCGGTTTCGGCGTTTTTGCAGTTCTTGGACTGTGGCAATTCGGAGCCTTTCAAAACCGTTCGGTGGAAGACTTCTACCAGCCTTCGGGATACATCAACAAAGTGAACAGGATGATCCAGGATGGAAAAATTTACTATGAACAAGAACATCTCACCCGGGAGTATCGGCCCTCGATCCGGGTTGCGAAACTGGAACCAGAGGATCAAGCTTTTTACGAAGGAAGCTGGCTGAAAGAAGACATGGAAGCATTTAACGACGGGAATTCTGATGTCTTCATCATAGAGAAGGGCCGCTTGCGTGGCGTGAACATTTATCGCCATCGCATTGAATCTCCGCTTGCCAGCGATCGGAAATGGTGGGGGAGAATCTACAGTCAATCCGCAGAGGGTTATGCATACCTCTGGAATCTTCGTAGAACATTAAAGCTGTATAGGCCACCATTGGAGGAACGCGCATCCGCAAAAATTGGACAGTCCGATTTTCGCGAAGTTGTTTACGGCCGTGGCCATTTGTTTCAAACAGGACTCGGGATCAGCTTGAAAGACCGTTATGGGAATCGAATTGCAGATGTCTATTCCATGGGAGACAACATCGTACTGAAAAGCTATAGCCCGCAAGCTTGCGCGATTGATGGGCATCTTGTCGCAAAAGGCCAGGAACAACGTTTGGAAGAAGGAGACCTGATTCAAATCTATTTCGATCGCAATGAACGGGAAGAATTTTTATTTCACGATTTTTCAAGAAAACCGCTTTCCTTTGTCAACGTCACGAATGGCCGCGTGAACCGCACCAATCTGGATAGTTCGTTTCATTTCATCGAACAGCTGGCGACAGGTATTGAAACTTCTGTAAAGAAAACCAAGAAAGAGAAGAAAGTTGAATTTGATGTTCATCTGGCGCTGGATGAGGACATTGCCGGATTGACGCAAACCGCTCTGGAAAATTATGCGAGGCAATTGTCGCGTTCTCCTATCCGCGCATCTTGCACCGTTATGGAAACAACCAGCGGGCGCATTCTTTCGACCGCTTCTGTAGGAAAGAAACGGGACGATGCGAACCAGAATTTCAAACTGCATCCGGTCGGGTCCTCCACCAAAATATTTATGGCCGCTGCCGCCGCAAATAACTATCCGGACCTGCTCTCGTTGGAGCTCGCGCCTCATGCCCCGGGGGAAGAAAGAAATTTGCTCGGGTATGAGCTCAAAGAAGGATACAAGCTACGGCTTCATTCGCCTTTTGTCGGTGAATCCGGAACAACCGATTTCCCTGCATACATCGCCAAGTCCTGCAACAGATACCATGCGGTTCTCATGACCCTTTCCCTTGCAAAAGACAATGTTGTGGCAACAGGAAAACAGCAGGAACTCTTTTCCGGCATCGCTCTCACAGAAACTCCCATCGATCGATCCAATGGAGATATCTATCTGGAAGGAAATACGCTGGAGCACAAGCCGGACCTGAGCTACTTTGTGAGTCCCAGAAATGACGGGACTCTTGAATGCACAAATCTGGAAAGCTCCGAGCTGGCTTTGAATCTCGAACGGATGTTCGATGTAAAGAGAAAATACTACGAAGGATCGGGTGACTTCTTTTCGCCGGAACCCTGGAACCTGCTTTTTGCGCGGCTTGGGCTGCAGCAGCGGCCCGATCTCTATCCGGCGTTTTACCCAATCATGCCGCAAACGGTGAATCTTGGATTCAATCTCAACATTGATTTTCGTCTCGACTTTATTAGTATCCTGTTTGGGGGCGCCACGAATCGCTGGAATAACGTCCGGCTTGCCGAAGCCACTTCCCGCCTGGTGACGAACCAAAAAGTGCGTGCTAGATTTGTGGAAAAGATTACTGAAGGAGGACGGGAGCTGCAAGAACCTGTTTCTGAGGAACCTCTTGGATTGAATCCAACGGTGCACAATCAAGTGCTCAGAGGGATGGAGGCTGTTTCGGCTCCGGGTGGAACCTCGGGTGATCTTTATCCGTACTTGCAGAGTTTGAAGGAGCGCACGTCCGGAAAATATGCCATGGAGTTTTACGGGAAAACCGGAACTCCATTCCGGAAGGAAATCCGGCTCGGACAGGATGAGCTTTACTCATCGGTATTTCTTTTTACGGCCCTGTTGAGAAACAGGGATAACGGAAAAATTGAAGATGGTTTGACATTTGCGGTTTATATAGAAGATGTGGGAGAACATAAGGCTGTGGATTTTATGAAACTGATTCTGCCGCGAATCCTGGCAGCAAGAAGATGGATATGAAAACTCAGGCAGGCGGGACGCCCGCGATACATTTATGAAGACGCTTTTTCAGCATAGATTTCTGAGCAGCATCGCCCTGACACTGCTGGGTGCGGTAGTCCTGGTGCTCTTTGCCGGACAACTGGATTTGCGAATTCTTTTTGTACTCCTGGTGACCTCTCTTGTTGTACTCTCCTATCCCTCTTTAGCCGAACGGCTCTGGCAATCGCGAGCGCTGCCTCCGGATACTTTGCATATTCCCGTTCAAAGACTTCGAAAATCGAATGAGGTCGATCTACTGGCAATTTTTGATCTTCCTCAAATCTATTCGATCATCAAGAGCCGCTACAAACTGAAATTCGGCGACTCCACTGCGCCGGGAATTTTTCTGTACATCTATATGCCGTCCGCGGTTTACGAGCTCAGGAACGCGGGTCCGGAAACAATTTACAAACATCTTGCTGAACGAATCAAAGCAGATCTCTCTGACCCGACCGACCTGGACCTGATTGCGCAACGGAACTTGCCCCTCACCTTCGGATTCCGCTTTCTGCCTAAGATCGGCTACCGTTACCATGAACTCGGAAGGGTCATCAGCATTGTTAAGAAAGAATATTTCCGCGAAAACACACGAATTCGCGGCGTCCTTCAAAGCCGCAAACGTTTATTCAGGATGCACCTGCCCGAAGACAGTGAGTGGCGCACATTTCAACCTTACATTGAGGATTCCGCGCTGCTCTACGGCGGCGGCTCACTGGCTCATGACTTCCGTAACGATTCCAACAGAAAATTGACACTGGGGCAGACATCCAGAATCGATGCGGAAAAAGTTGAATATCCTGATCGAATTCCTTTCGGATCCCTGCTGACTTATGCAAAGAAAGGAGAGATTTTTCTGCAGGGTAAGAATGAGGCAATCGACAAACTTTACATCGACAGAATCAATGTTCTGGTAAATGGCACAGAGCACCGAAAATCTATTCTTTCTGAAATCAGCAAGAAATTGAATCGCGAAGTTTCTGAAGAAGACTTTTATCCTCTTTTTAACTACGGCCAGAAACTTCTCGGTTATCTGGAAGCCGGCAAAAATATCAGTGATTTCGTCAGCAGCCATGGGAATTTCGCCCTGTACTACGACACAGAAAAAGGATGGACCATTTTGAAGTTGGAACCACGCCTGGAATTGAGACTGGTCGAAGCTTACTGGGGTGAAGGTCCAAAAAACGTGAACGGGGCGCTTTCTCTTACTTCGTCGCGCGCGACTTTGATTTCCGGCGGGCCTGACTCCCTGCTGGAGTTTCAAATCAGCACCGGAACTCCTACGCGCGGACAGATCTTTGCAGCCGATGAAATGATCGAAAGCAAGATCAAGTCCTTTTCCCAGATCCATGGTTTCAAGTTGATTCGACCGGTGGGAAGCGGCGCTGAGGGTTGTCTCTATCTGGCCGCAAAAAATTCCCGCTACTTCTTCTTGAAAAGTCCGGATGGAAATCTGGTGCAGGAAGAGATTTCCACCATTGAAAGTTTGAAAAAAGCAAATCTCATTCCCGCTGGAATCCGTACTTACCCCGAAGAGAGAATGATCGTCCTTCCCGAATTTCCTTCCCTTCCTGAAAATGGAATCAATCTTACCGCGAACAAATTGATCTTCGATTATGTAAAAAGCATCTGGGATTCTGGATTTGTATGTCTGGATATGACACCCGATCATGTAAGACTGGAACCGGAAAGCAAGAAGCTATTCTTAATTGATTTTTCCGGATATGCTGAGCTTTCGCGTTTTCAAAAGAACGCAAAAGAATTTGCAGCGGATAGAAAAAAGATTGAGTATAGAACGCCGGAAGAGTTTGTGCGTGATTTCCGCGATGTCGAGAAACTTCAAATTTATTTAGCAGGGTTGCTGTTTTATCAATTGTTGAGTGAAGGGCACGGGCTGCCTCTTGCATTGAAATCAATTTCGGAAGGCGCGGCGGAATATGACAAACAGCTGACAGAGGATCTGAAGAAATTCAAACCGGCCGAAGCTTCGATTCTGCAAGCAATGCTAGCGTACGATCCGAAACAAAGAAAATCCTTGCAAGAGCTTCAATTCCCTGTAACAACTCAGGAAATTGAATCTTTTTGGCAGAAGTTGAACTCATGAAAAAGATTCTTACCTTTTATCGCGCGGTGGATCCGATGAAAGGAAGCTGGGACGGATACGGATACTTCCCTGCGGGGCAGGATGATTTTCTTGCATTCGTTACCGATGCGCCATCAGGAGCTTCTATCCATACACCTGAAGTGATCAAAGAATTCTGGCAGAATTTCACCGTCACCAACAATCAACCGGACCTGCCTCAGGTGGAACTGGCGGATGCACTGAACCGGCTGCAGAATGAACTTCAGTTGAAGGGGCGCCGCGAAAATATTCTGTATCAAGCAACGATCGCGGTGGCGCGAAAGATTGGATCGCAACTTTATTATTGCTGCATCGGTGATTCGGTACTTCAGGTTTACCGCAATGCAAAACTTTACCGGCTCAGCGAAAGCGAAGTCTGGGACGGAGCTTTGATCGCCGGTGAGGCGGACATCTCCACTACGAGGCAAAAAACACGCGAAATCCGTTTCATTGGAAGTAACGGATCCTTTATTCAAACTTCTGAAATTTGCGCGCTGGAACTGAAAGAACAGGACCTCTTGCTGCTGTATACGGACGGAGTGGAAGATCTACTGCCGCCTGACCGGTTATTGCAAATCATCGGATCCTCTGCGGAAGAAATGCGAAGCCGGCTGGAAACCGCTTTTGCTCAGGACAAACTGAAGGATGATGCGACAGTGCTGGCTGTGCCGGTTCGGATCCAAAAACCGCTTCAGGCAGAAAAGGAATTTGCATCTTTGCGCCTTCAACTGGACCGGATCCAAAAAGATCAGAAAGAGATTCACAATCAATTGATGGATTCTGCGGCCTCGCGGGCGCGACTCGATAAAATCGAAGCCAGCCTGCAAAAGATTTCCCAGGATCTGCAAAGATTCAGCAAACGCCCGGAACCTGGCCGTGCATCGACGGCTGCAGGAAGCGGCGTTTCGGCGAAAAGAAAGCGAGTTCTACCCTGGTTGATTGCGGTGTTCAGTTTGCTTCTGGGAACCGCAGCTGGATCATTCCTGTTCAAGGATCATATGAAACCTGCGGAAACCAGGTTGCAACAGCCCGCAAAAATCAAGCGGGTGGTGGCTCCTCCAGAAATACCATCTGCTGCGGATTGTGAATACGTGATTCAAAAAGGTGATTCACTGGATAAGATTGCCCTCTCACGCAGCATCACGATGGAACAGATCCTGCAATGGAATCCCTTGCAAAAAAAGAACGAGCCGCTTCAGATCGGAAAAACGCTCACCGTTTGTAAGGAGATTCCATGAAATTTTTTCGAGGGTTTCTTGGATTCATCCTGTTTGTGCTCGTTGCGCTTACATGGGAACAGAATCGAAATCGAAATGAATCCGAGGTGATTCAGCCTCAGTACGAACGGTCCACTCTGGAAGGAAGAGACTTTGTTTACTACACGGTGCAGCCCGGCGATACTCTATCCATGCTGGAAAAGAAATTCAGGATACCCACGCGAGAGGCGATTCGGGATCTCAATCCAGACATAAATTCAGAAGAGTTACCTGTCAATAAGCAAATCAAGATCCCGTTGAAATAGTGGTAGTGGCAGAGCATTTGCCGTTGTTTTGAATGAACTTGTTTTCTCATAAATGGCTGCAACAACATGAACATTCTTACCGTGGGCAAATGCTCTGCATCCTAAGGAGAAAGCAGAGCATTGTTTGGGCCAATCGAGCATGTAGTTACATGAAGAGTTATTCTCTCTAGCAGTTCAAGCAATGGTAATGACAATGCTCTGCCACTACGCTATCCGTAGCGGGAATCATACTCAACGAACTGCGACATACTCAGAAAGCGCACAGGAGGTTGGCCGGCGTGAACGAAATAATCCGTTCCGGGATCCACAAAAATAGAACGGTTTTGCGAAAGAATGTGACTCGCCAGCCTTCGAATGTTTTCCTTTGTCGAAGTGGCCTGACCCTGTGGCAACGATCCATAGTTAACGTATGTGGTTGAAAGAATTCGTATAGGCTGGGCTTTTTCTCCCGCTACTATGTTAGGAATGATGTCTAGTAGTAGCTTTCCTTCCCACGGTTCTTGAAACGGAAACTGTCGAATCACCAGGGAACTAAGTTCCAGCCATTTGAACTCTTTTTGGGTAGCATTCTGGTAGATAGCCTTTAAGTAATCCGGCGCAATTTCGCAGCGGTAGGCAACAAATCGCAAATTAAGAATTTCCGGCGTCAGCGACTTGGAAAGAACATCTGCCCTTCCTGCATCCGGCTGAATTATCGGTTGCCCGGTGCCAACAAAACTTACAGACTTCGGCACCGCGGAGGAAGCGGATGGCGGTCCGCCGGTGGAAAGGTCCGCTGCAGTTGAGATTTGCGGAGTTGGATTTATGGATGGATGGGCGCCGGCAGCCTCGCCTTCACGGGGGATCTTCCCAGTGTCGCGAATTGCCACAAAACCGCGAACGATCAGCAGAAAGATGATCCCAAAAACAATGGAGCCCCAACCAAGTCCAAGATCCCGCAAAAGCGGAACCTCAAAAAGCGCGGCAATTAGCCCAAAAACAACCAAAACGCCGCCTACAAACAGTACTAGAGCAGAGACTATGTTTAGAAATCTATCGGGATCGCCCCCTTTCGCCATGTCTTAAAGCAAGTCGCAAAGTCGCGGTTCTATATTCTATCCAATTTTTTCTGCGTTTCTTGCGTCTCTGAAATAGAAAGCCCTAGCTAGCGCTGTTCTTGCAAAACTGTCTTAATTTTCTCACCCGCTGTAACCTTATCTTCCGATTCGGGAGCACCGAAATAGAACCAGATCGTTTCGGGATTAAAACACCAGGATGGTATTTCCGCGGGACGTATTTGAGGCACATTCGAATCACGGTGTTTCTGCACGTAAACTACCATGCAGTCATGATCAGGTGTCACATCAATCTGTCCGGCGGGTGAGTTCAATAGGTAACAACTCATGTGATCCTCCTGAAAAAGGAGTATTCGACCGTGGTTGTGAAAACAGTTTCGGAAAACGCTAATTATCTAACTTTCAGCAGGTGGTGTCAAATTCCATCTTGTAATCTGCAGGACCACAACGTACAGGGAAAAAGCGATTGCAACGGCAACAGCAGAAGTGAACATGATTCTGTAACCGCTGATTGCCACGATCACGCCGAGAAGATAGGATCCCAACGAAAATCCCAGTTCCATCATACCCGTAAAAATGCTGGTGACAACGCCGCGGTACTGCTGCGGATGCGTATCGATGGCCAGCGCGCTAAGTGACGGGAACAGAATTCCATGCGCGCCGCCGGACGCGGCTCCTGCAATCAGGTAATAGCGTCCAACGGGTTCCAGCAAGAGCATGAACAAACCCAGCCCCTGCAGAAAGAAGAAAATGGCAACAAGCTTCCACCGGGAATAAAGGTCCGCGATGCCTCCAAAAATCACGCGCACGGTGCCGGCCGTCAATCCGTAAGCCAGAAAAAATTTACCAGTTGTCGCTCCGCCTACCTCTTTGAAATAGGGAGCGCCAAAGGTGTTAAAACTCGCAACCACATAGCCGAAAACAAAAGCTCCGGGAAGAATGATCAAATTTCGTTTGCTAAAGGTTAGTCTTTTGAGGATCGTCCATCCCCCTTCCTCCAGCTCAGAACTTTTGTGATTTTCCTTTAAAGCAGAGGAGATTAAAAGACTGATCAGCGAAAGCATCCCGGAAATCGCAAAGAAACCGGCGAAATTGTACCGCTGCAGCACGCCTTCCGCTACCCAGGGCGCGAGTCCATGAGCGACCAATCCGGAAACACCAAACATTCCAATGACCCTGCCGCGATTCTGCGGGAGAGAAAGGTCCACAATGTAGGTGAAGAATGCTGTGTAGAACGCTGCGAAGGCTACCCCGCGCAAAAAGAGGATGAGAGCCATCCAGTACTTCATTTCCTGATAGCTCCCTTTCAACAATAACAACGAGAAGGCTGTGACAACCATTAAAGTAGAACCGAACCACAACACGCGCAGTCTGCCGATTCGATCAGTGAGCCAGCCCGCAACGGGCCGCATGATTACTGCAGGAAAAAAGAAGATGAATGTTTGAAAGCCAACATCAACCGAATTGCCGCCGTTTTGCAAAATGAAGAGCGGAAAAAGAATAAAAAAATCAAAAGAGATCCAGAGAAAAAAGAAAGAAAAAAAACTTAGGAGGAAACTACGGGAGAGAAATACATTCGTGTGCGTTTCCACAGAAAAATGTCCTCATAAATAAAAAAAGGCAAGTCCGGGTGTAGACTTGCCTCACTGGAGATGATTTTTTGAGGTGACCCCATACTATCCCATCCAAAAACCGAAATCAAGTGGGTCAACGGAACAAGATCTTTGCCTTGGTTTGGCTTCATCAAGGGGGAATTTTATTCGGGTACGGCAACGCGGAAGAGCCGGCCCTTTTTGTGCGGGCGCGCAGTCTCAGTCCGGTCGTAATCGTTCAAACTGTAATCGGTGAGCAAATCAGAGTATGCCTGTAGTTCCTGCTTTGTGTAAGGTTTGTAGGTAGTCAAACCGCTGGCGGGACTTTCCACAGAAACTTCGAGGCCAGGATATTCAGGGGCTTCCACGGACACCTGCTCCTGGACGTGAAGTTCACGGCGTTTCAGGGATAGATCAAGAGAGTCAAGATTGATGCTATGAATCAGCTTGCGTTCCTTTTCGTCTGCCTGCTTCTTTTCATCGTTTTGTTGAGCAAACGACCAGGATGCAAAAAAAGAAAGAAAGAGAAGCAAGAATGCTGTTTTCATATAGCACCGCCCTTGCTTCAAGTTTAAGTCTTCAGAGCCGTGCTTTCAATACAGACATGGGATAGACCCGGATTAGGCGAGATAAACCGGATAAATATCCGGTCTATCCTTCTATCCGGCTTATCTCCTTAGTGTGATCCTGTAGCAGCTGCTCTTTTTGCTACGTCTTCGGAAGTAAGATCCAGCGTTATCATGAAACCATTGGTGCCTTTATATTCGAACGCATTGGGACCTACCCGATAAGCTTCCACTTCATTTGGCATCAGAACGAAACCGTCGTTGCGAGCAGCGCCCCAGTACACGAGATTCTTTATCACAACCGGTTCATTAGTAATGCCTGGCATTCGTTTCAACCTTACCTCGGCTGTCTTTCCGCCATCCATCGTTGCGACCGCAGAATCGTTTGTGAATTCCCACTTGTCGATATTTCCCTCGCCGGTGGTCAAAGATTTCCACTTTACCGGGAAGAGAGCTCCAGCCATAGTAGCGATGGCGTCACGCTGTTCTTTTGACAGCGGTTTGTCAAAGTAAACAACGGCCCAATCCATTTCACCTGTGCTGAAATCTCCGCCCAGATCTGTAACGATCCAGAACTTCGCGCCGTCCAGGTTCACAGAACCATAGTTTCCTTTGTTAATCTTGTAGGCAAGGTTGGCGCGGCAATAGTGTTTGGATGCGCCTTCATGCGAATGGTGCGCTGCAGGTTTCGTGTTGAAGTAGCACTGACAGAACATCGGGCAACTGCATGCTTCAATCGCCGTCGCATTCATATGCCATTCCGGACTTGTGGCGGCTTCTTTCTTCACTTCCGCTGACAACAGAACCGAGACACACAATACAACCGCGAATGCGCTCAAGAAAAGAGCTATTTTTTTCATTTCCTCAGTCCTCCGTGAACTCTTGATTTTTGAGAGAAGTTTTATTGTATCAAAACCTGAGGTGCCGCTCTACAAAGTCATTTCCCACACTTCAGCGACTAAATCGTGACCAAAACTTTTGTGAGTTTTTTCATTCACCACTTGAAACCCGGTTTTCACATAGAGTTGCCTGGCTTCAATCAGATTGCTCTGCGTCCACAGCTTCATTTTGAGATAACCTTTCGCCCGCGCGAAAGAAACACATTCGTCCACCAATCGTTTCCCAATCCTGCGACCACGCGCCCAGGGTTCCACCAGCAACAAACGAAGTTGCGCGACGTTGTTTCCTGCATCCACAATCATCACCGAACCAACGCGCTCGCCATGCAATTCTGCGATCCAAATCCGCTCTTTTTCCGGATCATGTTTGTTGATGAATCGAGCCAGAATATCTGCAACCAGAGCTTCAAAAGTCTCATCAAAACCATATTCTTCCTTGTACAGGACTCCATGCCTGTAAGTGATCCACCCAATATCGCCGTGTTGATGCGAGCGAAGAGAAACGGCAGCAGAATCATCGAGCGGCGGTTCCAGAAGGGTTTCGATGGTTCGCATGCAATGAAGAAGCCTTCCTCGGTTTTCGGCAGAGAGTTTTTCGAGCAACGTTTTTGCTTCGCTACTGGACCGCTGGTTTAGAAGCGCAAAGGCTTTCTTTCCTTTTGAAGTCAGTTTGAGCCAGCGCTCCCGAGAATCATGAGTCGATCGAACTCGCCGGATCAATCCCTGTTGTTCAAATTCACGAATCATTCGACTCAGATAGCCTGCATCCATTCGAAGAGCTTCCTCCAGATCAGTGGCGGTAGATTCAGAACCATGAGCGACTTCAAATAAGATTCGCGCCTGCGATAACGAAAATTCGCTGTCCAACAACGTCTGGTTTAGCAAGCCAATCTGGCGTGTGTAAAAACGGTTAAAGCTGCGAAAAGCGTCAACTAGATCCTGCATATCTGACTCCTTTTCAGCAGCTTATGACAAATTAGTTGACTTTGT
>JAKEFK010000167.1 GCA_022616075.1 bacterium | reverse complement strand
CTAGTGTGGTGCGGGCGACCCGCCCGCAAAAGCTTCGCAGACGAGATGTCCGCGCCACTTTGCTTTCAGAAAACTGACGCTTTCACAAAGTTTTGATTCGTTCGTATACTCCTGCCCTCGGCCGAACTCTGGCAAGCTGTTTGCTTCGAGAAAAGACATGTATCAACGTTTACTTATCGCTACGGTTGCCCTGTTTTTATTCAGCTGTTCAGCGGAAAATCCTGCACAAAATCCGGGTGGTCAATTCTTCACAGTCCAGGTGATCAACGAACAGTTTGTCATTTTTGTAACAGATCAAGAGACGATCCGTTTGGCCACTGAAAACTTTCAAGGAAGAAACACTCGATTTCCGATAGGAAGACTGGAACGCGGAAATGGCGGGTTTAATCAGCCTTGGAACTGGCATCTACTTCCTGACACGGTCCGGATGGCGGAATCAGCCGTAGAAGCATGCGACGGACGTCCGAGCTATGTGGAAGGTCACATCGATGATTATGTGAATGCCGGGGCCTATTGCCCATGGTCTGCAAGAATCATTAAAATTGGAAGATAGGAATCTCGAATGCGTATTTTGCATCTTGTTGTTGCGCTTCTGATTTTTATGGCTTGCACCGATAAAGAGCAGAGTTTGACCGGACGCTACAGTGGAGTTCAAAGCTCCGGAATCGGACAGGTCGATTCACCGATGACAATCGTAATTAACCAAAGCGGCGTCAAAATCACTGGATCGGTAACCCCTCCCTTTTCGAGCGATCTTGCTCCGTTTGAAAATGCGAAAATCAACGGATCCACGATACAGTTTGATCGAAAGGAAGGTGATATAACGTTCCGTTACGAAGCCATCTTCAATCAGGCTGAATCATCCCTTCAGGGACAATATCAGCCGCTTGGCTGCATGGATCCTGATAGCGGTGAACCCTGCCAGACCGATTCAGAAGGTTCGTTTCGAGCGGAAAAAGAATAACCCGCCGACGATTACAGATTCTTGTTTGCGGCTTTGGTGAGGCGGGATTTGTGACGCGCTGCAGCATTCTTGCTGAGCACTCCTTTGCGCACAGACTTATCGATGATGGAATAGGCTTCCGGCAGCATCTTTGCCGCATCTTCGCCGGCTGCGGCTGATAACCTGACCTTCTTCAATTCTGTTTTCAAACGAGTTTTGTTCGCTTTATTGCGGGCCTGGCGCTTTTTCGATTCGCGCAACCGCTTCTTCGTTGATAAGGAACTGGCTCTTCCCATTTATTTCTCCTCCAAAAAGAACTAAGAATTATGCATAAACTGCAGAAAGAAAGCAACCACTTCACCGCAGAGGACGCTGAGAGCGCAGAGAAAAACAAGATGATTTTTTCTCTCTGCGAACTCTGCGATCTCCGCGGTGAAAGACTAGGTCATCAAAGGCACGTCGAAGATTGCCGGGGCCGGCTCTTTTAGATTACACAGCTGAAGCGTCATCAATTCCAATACAGTGCGGTCCTCCTTCGCCTGCCCCGATTTCAATGCGCGATCGGTAAAAGAAAGAATTTCGACTGCTTTGATCAAATCGGCCATTCGGAAACGGGAAAGCTGCGTCAAGTATTTCTGCAGAAAATAGACCGGTTTATTAATTTTCTGAGCAATCGTTGCCTGTGGAATTTTTTGGAGTACCATTTCCTTTGCAAGGATCATTTTTTCATACTGTTTCGCGAGGAGGGCGATGCAGTAGATCGGCTGCTCACCTTGCTCCAACAAATCCCGCAGAAGCTCCACTGATTTTCCTGAATCCTGATCTAATAGTGCTTCCGTCCAATCCCACACTTTTGCGGTGGGAGTATAACCCACGGTGTTTTCGATATCCTGCAGCGTAATTTTTCGTTCCGACTGCCGGAAGAGCATCAACTTTTCCAATTCCGCTGATATTTTTTGAAGGTCGGTCCCGAGACGTTCCGTCAATGCCTGGATAGCGTTCGTCTCAATTTGGAAATTCAGACTGCGCAAGTGGCCACTCACCCAGCTCGGAATCTCCTTTTCGCTGAGGGGATTGAATTCAACCACCATCGTCTTCTTTGAAAGTATCCCTTTCAGTTTCGAACTTCCTTCCCATCTGTCGAGATCAAAAATCAATAAAGTGCCCGAAGAAGGTTGCTGTATGTACTGATCCAGATAATCTTTGATGCGGCCGAAATTTTTCTCCAGAACGGAGGCATGTTTGATATACAAAACCTTCCATTCGCCGAACATAGGCATGGTGCTGGCTTCATCAAGAAATGCGGTATCTTTGATTTCTTCTCCGAACAGCGAACGGTAATTGAAAGGCCTGGATTCTTGATCGAGAAAACGGTTCAATACCGTATCGAGCGCGCGATCCTTCAGAAAAGTTTCTTCGCCAAGAAAAGTGACAACCGGCGAGACTTTGCGCTCCTGTACAGCCTTAAGAAACTCGGAGTATCGCAATCAGAATCCTTCAAGGATGGCGCTAACGACCGATTCAGCAAAATCTTTAGCGATTTGATCGATAGCTTCCGATTGGCGATCAAAGAAAAGGATTTCTTCCTGATCGATTTGATACTGGCCGCGAAAAATGAAACTGGGATTCTGGAACAGGACTTTTTTCTGTGTCAGATCGGTAAAGGTCACCTTCGCAGTGATTACAACATTGTATTCACTCGCGCGCCCTTCAGCGCTGAAAGTGGCCGGATAAAGCGATACGGAGATGATCGTGCCTTTCAAAAGCGCATCCACCCCCTGCGCGTCCGGAACAACTTTGTATTTGCCCCTCTGAAGAAGGACCGTTTGAATGCTGGAGGTTATCTTTTGTTCCACTTGATAACCCTGCGTGTTGTTCACAAAGATGGGAAGTCCGATCGTTTTGATATGCTGCGGCAAACTGGAACCGGTTCCCGCCAGATGATATCCGCATGCAGTAAGCAAGAACAAGGATAAACATAAAGGAACACCGACTTTCACTATGATTACCTCACTACAATATTGATGAGCTTATCAGGAACGAAGACAATTTTTACAAATTGTTTTCCTTCCAGATGTTTTTGAACTCTTTCATCGCTTGAGGCCATATCCATGATTTGATCCTGAGAAGACCCACGCGGCGCGGGCATCGAAGCACGCAATTTTCCGTTTACCTGCACAACGATCGTCGCCTGTTCTTCCTGAGCCAGGCCTGAATCAAACTCGGGCCAGGGCAAAGAAGAGAGCATCTCCGGATGCCCCATCAGCGTCCATAGCTCCTCCGTTATATGAGGAGCAAACGGATTCAATAAGTGCAGAATGGTTTCGAGCGATTGGCGGATTAACTTCGCCGATGGCGGATTCTGCTGTTGAAGCGAATCGTTTGTCGCATTCACCAGCTCCATCACTGCGCTGATCGCTGTGTTCTGATGCATCCGTTCATCGATATCCTGCGTCACTTTACGTATCGTTTGATGAATTTTTCGCTGGAGTGTTCGATCCGAATCCGATTCTTCAGGTCCCGCGAATTCCATGCGTTGTATAATCAGCTTCCAGACGCGATGCAAAAATCGATGAGAACCCTCGACTCCCTGGTCGTTCCATTCCAGCTCTTTTTCCGGTGGGGCGGCAAAAAGGCTGAATAAACGCACTGTATCCGCGCCGTATTTGCCGATCATCTCATCCGGATCCACAACGTTTCCTTTGGACTTCGACATCTTGGCGCCATCTTTAATCACCATGCCCTGCGTAAACATGCGCCTTACAGGCTCATCGAAAGGAATCATTCCCAAGTCATAAAAAGCTTTCGTGAAAAACCGGCAATAAATCAAATGCAGAATTGCATGCTCGACTCCACCAATATAAAGATCGATCGGCATCCAGTAACTGACCGCATCGCTATCAAACATCGCGCGGTCTTCGTGGGGCGAGCAATAACGAAAAAAGTACCAGCTGGAATCCACAAACGTGTCCATCGTATCCGTATCGCGGAGTGCCGGTTCACCGCATTTCGGACACTTAACGTTGACGAACTCCGGGACATGCGAAAGAGGCGAACCTTTTTCTCCAGTGATTTCAACGTGGAGCGGAAGCAGTACCGGCAAATCCTCATCCGGAACAGGAATCACTCCACACTTTTTGCAATGAATCATGGGGATGGGTGTTCCCCAGTAACGTTGTCTCGATATACCCCAGTCTTTGATCTTAAAAGTGGTCGCTCCTTCACCGAAGCCTTCTTTTTCCGCATGAGCGGTCATCTGTTTCTGCGCCTCTTCGCTGTGCAAGCCGGAGAAAGGACCACTGTTGATCAGAGTGCCATAGTCTTCGAATGCGCCTTCCGGTGTTTCAACGACTTGTCTTTCCTGTAATCCATACTTGCGCGCGAATTCTTGATCGCGCGTATCGTGAGCCGGGACTGCCATAATGGCGCCTGTGCCATAATCCATCAGGACATAGTTTGCCACCCAAATCGGAATCCGTTCCTGGTTGAACGGATTGATCGCGTATACACCCGTAAAGAATCCCTTTTTCTCCAGGTCCTCCTTGCCATGAAGAACCTGCTCTTCTTTCAAAGCACGAGCGCGCGAAATTTCCTCGGAACCAGATCCGAAGATTGCAGACAGCAAAGGATGTTCGGGCGCAAGCACCACGAATGTGGCGCCGTAAATGGTGTCGATTCGCGTTGTAAAAACACGGATTTTTTCGGGACGGTTTTCGATTCCGAAATCCACGTACGCTCCGCGACTTTTGCCGATCCAATTTCGCTGCATCGTCAAAACTTTCTCCGGCCAACCGGACATGGTATCGAGCGCTTGCAGCAAGCGATCTGCATAAGCCGTGATTTTGAAGTACCACTGGTCCAGCTGCTGGATGACCACTTCGGTTTCACATCGCCAGCAACGTCCGGCAACCACCTGCTCATTTGCCAGAACCGTCATACAGCTGGGGCACCAGTTCACATTTCCTTTTTTGCGATAGGCCAAACCCCTTTCGTACATTCGAAGGAAAAACCACTGGTTCCACCTGTAGTATTCGGGTTCACAGGTGTTTACTTCCCTTTTCCAATCGTAGGAAAGGCCGAGCGACTTCATCTGGAGTCGCATCGCTTTGATGTTTTGCATGGTCCATTTGTACGGCTGAACCTTGTTCTTAATCGCCGCGTTTTCTGCGGGCATTCCCAGTGCGTCCCATCCGATTGGGTGAAGAACGTTGTAGCCCTGGCGACGCTTGTATCGCGCGATCGCATCGGGGATCGAATAGTTGCGCACATGCCCCATATGGATTTTGCCGGATGGATAGGGCAACATCGCCAGATTGTAGAATCTTGCCCTGCTTTTATCTTCGTGAACTTCGAAAATGGAATCGTCTTCCCAGCGCTTCTGCCATTTTCCTTCAATAGTTTTGAAATCGTAATTCATTTTCTCAACGCAAAGGCGCAAAGGCGCCAAGAAATTATATTAACATCACTACTGTTTCGCCCACTCTTCCGCATTCCTACGCAATTCGTTCAAAGTATTTTCCAGTTCGATGCGCTTTATTTCCAGGGTTTCTTCCGGTAGATCCTTTTCAAGAACTATCGGAGGGGCGATATCTACACGCACGCGTGAAAAAGGAAGCGGAATTTGAAAGCTATCCCAGGACTCAAGATTTTTTGCCTTCTTTGCCTCAATATGAAAAGGCAAAATCGGATGTTGAGAATAGCTGGCCAGCCAGGTCACGCCCTGTTGCACCTGATGCCTTGGTCCACGCGGACCATCCACGGTAAATGCAACCGGCGCGCCCTGTTTCAAAGTTCTTATTAAACCGATTGTCCCTTTCACTGCGCCTCTGGATGAGGAGCCACGACTGCTACCGTATCCGAATCTGTGAATGACGTGCGCAATGTATTCACCATCTTTGTTTTCGCTCGTGAGCACCACGATTCCACGATTTCGCCAGAAGTAAGTAGCTGATAAGATTCGTCCGTGCCAGAACGCATAAATAATAGATGGATTTTGCTGTATCAGCGATTTGAAATTTTCGAATCCGTGAATTTCCCAGCGCCAGGTTCTCGCAAGCGCCTGAATCAAGATCCAGCCGATCCAGCTCAGAGTATAGAAATAGAAAGAGCGAAACACTATCTTGATTTGCGGATCACTTGACAGAGATAATCCCCTACAGCTCGTGTTCCAAGTGAGCCTCCTAGATCAGAAGTGGTTTGATTTTCGTTGATCGCTGACCGCACTGCTGCCTCCACCAGTTCTGCTTCGTTATTCATGTTCAAATGCTGATACATCAATTGGGCAGTCAGCACAGCTCCAAAAGGATTTACCACATCTTTACCGGCATATTTTGGCGCCGAACCGTGAACAGGCTCAAACATTGCAGCTCCGTTGGGATTAATGTTTGCCGAAGCAGCCATCCCCAATCCCCCCTGCAGCTGCGCACCGATATCCGTGATGATATCGCCAAACATATTGCAGGTCACAATCACATCAAAAGCTTTTGGATCTTTGATCAGTTGCATCGACAACGCATCCACATACATGTGAGAGGATTGGATCTGAGGATATTTTGCGCTCACTTCTTTGAACACGCGTTGCCAGAGATCGTGTCCGTAAGTAAGCACATTGCTCTTGTCGCTCATGCAGACTTTTTTGCGGGCGGACTTTACTGCAAATTCGAAAGCATATTCGATAATCCGCTGCACTCCTTTGCGAGTATTCACGTCTTCCTGAATGGCAATTTCATCCGGACTGTTCTTCTTGAAATTGCCACCCATACCCACGTATAAGCCTTCGGTATTTTCGCGAAAGATGGCAATGTCTATCTCGCCGGCGCGAATTCCTTTTAATGGACAGAGCCGTTCATCGAAAAGAACAACAGGACGGTAGTTTACATAGAGATCCAGCATGAACCGCGTGCCGAGCAGAATATCGGCTGCGTGACGCATGTCGGGAATTCGGGGATCGCCAAAGGCGCCCATGAAAATAGCATCGTAACCGGCGAGGT
>JAKEFK010000166.1 GCA_022616075.1 bacterium | reverse complement strand
CGAGCTTGTTGAAAAATGAGCTGGAGCGCGGACTTCCAGTCCGCAAAAACCCGTTCGCTCGACAAACATTTTGCGGGCAAAGATGCCCGCGCTCCCACTAGGAAAACCAGCTCTTTGATTTTTCAACAAGCTCGGCCTCACGTCCCGAATTGCGCAGTAAGATTTGTCTACATCCAATGAAAAGGGTATGCTCGTATGGAATTTGTTGATCATTCCAGCAGCTGGAGGCTTTTTCCAAATGTTTTCTAAACAAAATTTCTGTTTATTAGTGCTTCTATTTTTCCTTGGGTGTCGCGCGGAAACGCCGGCTCCGTTGCAAACAGTGCGACTGGTGACGTTGAAAAAATCTTCATCATCCCTACCAGCGGATCCCGCTATAACAATTCCGAAAACTGAGTTCAGGTTTACGGAGGGTCTGGCCGGTTGGGAGGGCGTGGACAGCGTTGCTGGTTTGACTGTTCGCAATGGAATGATGACAGGGCGTAGTACCGGTAACAATCCGATTCTTCATCTGGAAAGGAAAACATCGAAGGAGAATGCCGACGTAATTCACAGCATTGAAATAAATATTCGTGTTTCAGCCGGGGCTAACTTCAGGATTGGATTTTTGGGTGCGGAAAAATTCGACCCCGAAGAGGCAAAAGCAAATGTGCGGGATTTCAGCGCTCTGCTGGAAAGCACTCCTGTAATTGCCGGTTCGAAAGTTCAGTCGTACACATTGAAACCACGATTTGCATACCCCTCTTCTGATACCAGGCACATACTTGTTGTTCCCACGGATCAGAGCGAGGCCGAGTTTGAAATCGAGTCGATCCGTTTGATATTTCGGAAGGAGTATCTTGCGACCATCCCTTCCGGCGTGAGCTGGCAGGGGCTCAAAGGGATTTACCACGAGACAATCGTTTCGCGCTCTCCGGAAGTCATTCGTTTGGATCTGACGATGCCGAAGAATCCATGGCTGGATCTCAATATTGGCACAATCGAAGACGGCCCAGTAACTTTTCGAATTACCTTGAATGAGAAAAAAGGTAAGGAGAAAACCGTTTTTGAACGGACCGTTACCAGACCGCACGTATGGCAGCCTGTGACGGTTCCGCTCAGCGGCAGTGGCAGGGAGGCATCCCTCGCACTCACAATCGCCACTGAGAAACCGGGAATGATCGGTTTCTGGGGATCACCCGCCGTCCGCAGCCGCATCTCACAACAATCGAGTAAAGCAAGTACAAAACCTCCACAAGGTGTGATCGTGATCTGGACCGACACTCTAAGAAAGGATCATCTGGATGTCTACGGTTACAATCGCAGCACCGCTCCCAATGTAAAGAGAATCGCATCCGAAGGAGTTCTGTTTAAGAATTGCATTACCCAGGCGACATGGACAAAAGTCGCGAGTCCTACCTTATTTTCAGGCCTGTATCCCACAGCACATGGTGTGATCGACTTTGATGATCGTCTTCCTTCATCAGCCGAAACACTGGCGGAGATTTTTCAGAAGGCTGGTTACGCAACGATCGGTTTTTCTTCCAATTTATTTACGGCGACCTATAGCAATTTTCATCAGGGGTTCGAACAATTGCATGAGGATTCTTCACTACCCAATCCGCAATCCAGCAAAACGTCTCGTGATTATATCGACCGCTTGCTTCCCTGGCTGGACACTCATCGGCATGTGCCCTTCTTTGTGTTTTTGCATGCTTATGATTCCCATGATCCATATGAACCGTATCCGCCATACAACACGCTCTGGTCTGATCCTGCGAAAAAAGCGGAACATGAAAAACAGTTGGAGAACGCACGGAAAATAATTAAACATCCGTTGTTAAGGGCTTTTGGAATGCCGGACCGCCGTGAAATGCTCGAAGCGAAAATCAATCCCGAAGAGTTTGTGACTTACGCTGAGGGCTGGTACGACGGTTCTATCCGGGCCATGGATTCAGAAATCGGAAGACTGATGCAGTTCTTGCGAAATAACAACCTCGAAGAGAAAACATTGCTGGTTTTTGCCGGGGATCATGGTGAAGAATTTCTGGAACATGAAAGAATGTTTCATGGTCAAACCGTCTATGGTGAATTGACGGATGTTCCACTGATTTTCTGGCGTCCCGGAACGCTTCGTGGAGGGCTAACCATAACGGATACTGTAGAAATAGTGGATGTGATGCCTACAATTCTGGAACTCAGTGGCCTGAAAGCGGCGCAGAACATGCAAGGACAAAGCATGACGGCTCTACTACACACAAAAAGTTCCGGTAATGCGGCGGAAGCGAGTACGGTTTCAGGAGTCTGGAAAACCCGTCCGGCTTTTTCAATGAAAGCGGTAACCAGCGACAACGCTTCGCCTCCGCCACAAGAGGATGAGTCCTTTGCTGTTGTGCTCGATGAATGGAAATTGATCCACAATACTAAAAGCAGCAGCAACGTCCCGGAATACGAGTTGTTTCATCAGACTTCAGATCCACTCAACAAGAAAAACGTAGCGGCCCAGAACCCTCAGATCGTTAAAAAGTTATCGAAATTGATCGATGAGTGGAGACAGAAATCAGCTGCCAATGCTTTGAAGCCTGATACTGACGCCGCAAAAAGCTTGTCTCAAGAAGAATTGGAGCGCCTCCGCAGCCTGGGCTATATTCAGTAGCCTTATAACTGAACCAGATTTACTGTGCCGACCCGAATCAAACGGTGATTTTTGAGGTCAAGATTGCGCCGCAAGATTTTTATGTGTTTCTTTTGTAATTCTTGCTGCATGTGAACCTGGCAGATCTCTTTTTCAATTTCGATCATGGGGAGCTCTTCAATTTCCGGGATGGCGCTGGCGAGTGTCACTGTCATCGTTACTTCGCCATGGGGTATGATTTCTTCTGATTCTTGTGTTTCAGAAGCCCCAGGATAACCACTCACCATCAGTTCTGTCCATTTCAAACCATACTCAATGCTGTTCATCCACTCTGAAGTCAAATACTTCATTGTGCCGAAGGGCAATTGCGCGGCTAGAATCAACGGTAAAATTACGCTAATTACTTTCTTCATATCATCCTTCCTGTTTACTTAGACGGTGCATGGCCAGGAAAGGTTGCTCTCGGCTAGCCGAAATATCAGGTCCCAAATTCGAAATTCCAAATAAGTTCCAAGGCTCAAATTTCAATGATCAAACCTCCCCAAGGTCTTTGTTTGAAATTTGTTTGTTTGGTGCTTGAGACTTATTTGTATTTTGATGCTTGAATTCTGGAATTTTTACTCGTACTGGATGCGGAGTTTGGCTTTCAAGGCGTGAGCGAGTTGAAGCAGAAGCTTCATTGTGTATTGTTTGTATTCCCCTTTTTCCATTCGAAGGATGATTTTTTCCGATTTTCCCACCTTTTGTGCGAGATCGGCGACGCTCATTTTCTTTGCTTTACGAACTTTACCAAGAGATTCGCCGATTAACTTGTAAACTTCTTCGGCTGAGGCAAACTCCCTGTAGGCTTCATCTTTTTGCAGTTCCTGTAGAAGTTCTTTGGAGAGTTTTTCGCGTGGATCGGGTTTCCCCTTCTTGCCAGTCTCTTTTTTTTCCTTTTCCGGAAACTTTATGATTCGTGAAGTAGCCATCCTTTTGCCTGAAGCGCCCCGCACAGTATATATTGTCTTTTCAAAAATGATTACTCAGTTCTCTGCGAGTGGGTTTTCTAATTATTAAACGGGTCTGTTGCGGCCCCTCGCAGTTAAAACAGCTTTCAGGATTTGCTTCGCTTGCCATCTCTTGTTCGATTTCGCCAGTGTCATGTACTTGACAATTACATCATCTACGCCCGGCATTGCCATCAGTGCTTCTTTGACCACTTCGTTAAACGGTGTTACCTGTACGCCGTATTCCTGGATGCTCCTCTGATGATTCTGAGCGTCGAAAAGTCTCTTGCAGATTTCTTCTGCACAACCTGTGGCCCGAGCCGCTCCGGCGATTCGAATAAAAGTGCGCAGTTCCAAACTGCTTTTGCATGTTCTGATAATCTGCGAAAGCGCTCTTTCATTCAGAGACTCATGTGGGAGAAGGATTGCCAGATGTCGCCAGACCTCAGGCTTGAAACTGATGAATTGTTTCAACAGTTCAAAGTCCCCTTTGCGCATCTGTTCAATGAGGAAACCTGCTGCCATTAATGAATCGAGATCCCCAGAACTGAATTTCAGTGTTCCCGAGCCCCGCTCATCCAGAACAGGCGTTAAATTGAGCTGCAGGTCTGATCCGGACACGTCGAAGCCCGCATTGACCAGAAAACGCCGGAATCCTGTCTGCTCAAGTGCCTTGCGAATATGCTGTCCCATATCTTCCAACAGCCGAATTAGATCTATCGCGACCTGGCCTGCAAGATTGTCTGCCGAAACAAATACTTTGCACACATGACTGGCTGTGAGTTCCTGCTTGAAATTCATAAGTCTGACCGCCGCTTCGCCTGTATCCACATATTTAGGCAGCACCGGGTGTCTTTCTTCATCCATCATGTAGACCAGAATCTTCTTGCTTAAGGCCTTTGCGTGGAGATACTCCGCGTGTGTGTATGAAATTCCATCTTTGGTGGCCGCCGAACCATATCTCGTTCCGATCATTCCTATGTAAACTGTGGATTTTTCAATCGCCTTGAGGCACGTTTCCAGTGGCGAATCGGATGAAGCGCCAAAGTACTCCATAGCTTCAACGTGTTTCTTTAGTTGAGCAAGAGCTTGAAGCACGGCACGCCGATGAACTTCGAGGTCCGCCCACGAAGAGCTGACGAAGACGGTTGTCTGATCAGACATATCCCACACCCGACAATAGCATTATATCTCCGCGGTACGGTCCCAACTGGCTTTCGGCCTGGCAGTGTTTGCGGAATGGATTCCGGTATATATTGTCTTTTACAAATTTATGCCTACTCACATTAAGTCACCCACAGTGATTGAAGCGGCAGGAAACAAGCCGAAGCGGATTGAAGAATTCATCGGCCGAGTGAACTCAAAAACTTCCGCTGTGAGTGTTGCCAGGATGAATAGTCCCTCCGGCTGGATTGAACCGGGACAAACGCCGGAATTTGAAGAATTCACCATTGTTCTAAAAGGAATGCTCTGCGTGACAACAGTGCAGGGAAGAATTGATGTGCATGCGGGGGAAGCCATCATTGTTCATTCCGGCGAATGGGTTCAATACAGCACGCCCGGTGAAGAAGGCGCTGAATACATCGCCGTTTGCCTTCCTGCTTTTTCGATGGATACCGTGCACCGGGACCAACAAGAATAAAAAACTTGGCGCCTTGGCGTCTTGACGGTTAAATCTGGTCCGCCACGTATTTTGCGAAGGCCATCGAAGAAGTAAAAGCAGGGGAAACAGCGTTCAACACATGCACAGAATGAGCATTTTGCAAAACAATAAAATCCATCACGAGCTCACGAGTCGGCCAGTGCACAAACTGCGCTCGAATACCAACCTTGTTGGATGGCTGCAAATCTTCCAGCTTCAGGTCCGGCACCATGGCATGAGCTTCCTCAAACAGAACCTTCTTCGAATACTTTCGTAATTGAACCGATGCGGCATTCCGGAATGCAGGATTTTGCGCGAGCAGGATCGCGTCACGGTACAGAATAGAGAATGTTTCCGGTTCTAAATTCTCAAATGGACCATAATTCTCGCGACTCAGGGCAGGTATAGCAGTCGGGCCTAGCGTCACCTGGCCGTGCGCATTTTTGCAAAAGTGAATTCCCAGGAAGGGATTCTTCAGATCAGGAACTGAATAAATATTTCCGTTCACGAGTTCCTCTCGCTTTAATTGTTGATACGTCCCTTTGAAAGGCTGGATCCTGTATTCATTTCCCAGATTCATTTGATGAGCGATGCGATCTGCATAGGTTCCCGCAGCGTTGATCAACTTTTCGAAACGGATCGAACCTTGCGAGGTGCGTACGGTGCGATCCGACTCGATTCCCGCGAGCTCGCTGTTGAAAAGGATTGCTGCTCTGCCTGAATCTTCAATTTCCTTCTGAAGCGCAATCAGAATTTGCAGCGGATCGATCACGGCAGTATTCGGCGAATGCAGCGCATCCTTATATGTAGACGCATACGGTTCCAGCTTTTTCAGTTCGTTTGAATCAATAAGGTGAACAATTGCTCCATTGCGCTCGGCGCGATTTTTTAATTCATGTAAACCGCTCAAATGTGCTTCTTTGAGGGCCACAATCACTTTGCCGCTTTCCACCAGAGCCAGATTCTTGCTGCGGCAATACTCCTTCATCATTCTATTTCCATCGATACAAAAGCGCGCTTTTAAGGAGTCTGTTGAATAATAAATTCCAGCATGAAGCACACCGCTGTTTCTGCCACTTGCATGAAAGCCTGGCCCCGGTTCCTTTTCGAGCAGAAGAATGTCTTTGTGGCCACGCTGTAGCAATTCCCGAGTGATCGTAAGTCCGATAATTCCCGCACCTATGATGAGAAACTTACATTCCTTCATAATTTTTTTCACCGCAGAGATCGCAGAGAACGCAAAGAAAAAAGAATTTCTTTCTCTTCACTCTGCGCTCTCAGCGTTCTCTGCGGTAAATTAATCACAAGTGTTTGCGGAAATAGTTTGCAATCAGGTAGCCGACTCGATGCTTGAAAGGGGTCATCGCGCTGGTGTAGTGACCGCAGGGCAGAAATGATACATCGTATGGAATTCCGTGCCTGTGATGTTCTTCAAACAGCAAGTGAGATAGATCCGGTGGGAAAGTGAGATCGTAGCGCGCGGAAATCAGCAGATATTTGCGGCTGTCGTCATTTAGACGCGACACGTATGAATTCGGGCTGATCACCGCCCATGCATCGTGCAATTCATCTTTTGTCAGATGTGGTTCGATCCCGATTCGAACATGTTGCGTACTGATTCCGTTCCACACAACATCACCAAAAAAAGAGGAAACGTGATTGAAGACACCAACCTTGAATCGGGGATCGTGAACGAAAGTTAGAAAACTGATGCAAGAACCAACGCTTGTACCCATCAGACCAATGCGCGAATAACCTTCACCTTCGAGCCAATCCGCCGCGTTTCTAGCATCCAGAACAGATTGACGGATCGCCTGGATGGTTCGGCCCAGATTGGGACTGACCATGTAGTCTGCCCGGGGCCCCACGGGATTTCGTTCTTCATGATAAGGAAGCGTCAATCGCAAAGTCGTCATTCCAAGTCGCGCAAGAAGACGGCATAAAGCAACGTGACTCGTTTCATTTGCATTCCATTGCGGAAGAACGATGACCGCGCGGTTGGTTCGATCCTTCGCTTCGTAAATGCGACATCGCGCCAGGTTGTTTCGATTGTAAGGAGAAGCAACACTGCTTCTGTATTCCAATATTTTTTCGGAGACTGTATAGTTGCGAACCTGGTGAGTAAAAAATTCAGAACTTCTTGAAATAGCCTTCTGATTGAAGCGAAAGATCGCCGTTTTTGGATTTTCGGATGTTTGAAAATCGTCGAGAAAATCCAATCCCCATTCAAAAGGAAGAGTTGTTCTGTTTTTATCGCGAAGGGAAAGCTGGCGCTCCCATCGATGCATCAGAGTTTGAATCATCATGTCGCTCGCGTTCTCATTTTAGAATACAATGCAGTGAGTTCAAATGATGTCGCAGTTTGAAGGAGTGTTTTCTGTTCTGCCCACGCCGTTTTCGGAGAGCGGCAGCGTCGATGCGAATGGTCTGACGCGAATCATCGATCTTTTTCTGAAGGCCGGAGTTTCCGGTTTCACTGCGCTCGGCGTGACGAGTGAAACAGCGCGATTAACAGAAGAGGAGCGGAGCGCGATAGTCAACATTGTCTTGGGTCATGTTTCCGGCCGCGTTCCTGTTGTAGTTGGGACAACAGCAGAAGGGACGCATACCTGTATTGAACATAGCCGGGCAGTGGTTTCTGCAGGCGCGTCTGCAGTGATGGTCTCGCCGCCGCGCATGCCAAAACTGAACAGCGAAGCTGTGATTCGTCATTACAAAATGTTATCGGACGCGGTCGATACAACAATTGTCGTTCAGGACTATCCGCCGATTTCCGGTTATGCGATGGAACCTTCTCTTCTGGTACGCATCGCTACGGAAATTCCGCAGGCGCGAGTTATTAAATTGGAGGATCCGCCCACGCCCCTCAAAATTGCGCGGATCCGTGAGCTTCCTGGTGCCGATGCTGTTGCGATTTTTGGTGGCCTGGGTGGGATGTATTTACTGGAAGAACTGTTGAGTGGAGCAACGGGCGCCATGACAGGGTTTGCGTTTCCTGAAATTTTGGTCCAGGTTGTCAGGCATTTTCATTTAAGGGAGCTGGAGAAAGCAAAAGAGATTTTCTATCGCTATGTTCCTTTGATGCGATTCGAATTTCAGGAAGGGATCGGGATGGCAATCAGAAAAGAAATCCTCCGACGCCGCGGTGCAATCGATCGATCCAATGTGCGTTCTCCAGGCGCAAACGTGGATCCTTCTACTCAGCGCGCCCTCGATGAACTATTCTCGTGGCTAAAAGCAGAAGGTTGTCCGTGGATATAGCATGGGAATAGGCCGAACTTTCTTTCTATGGACTTCGCGCAATCAAACACTGCGCGAACGATTACCACGGTACCGCTTTGTTCAAAAATCGGTGATGCGTTTCATGCCGGGCGAAACCATTGAAGATGCCTTGAATGCCGCAGCTGATTTGCAGCGATTCCAGCTTTCGTCAGTCTTAACGCATCTTGGAGAGAATGTAACGACCACAGAGGAAACACACCAGGTAAAGGATCATTACTTGCAACTGCTGGATCAGATTCAAGCGCGTGGTCTGAATGCAGAAATTTCAGTGAAGCTAACGGAACTCGGATTGGATCAGGATTTGAATCTCTGTTACGAGAACTTAAAAGCCCTGATCGTGAGCGCCAGTGAAAAAGGAAACCATGTCTGGATAGATATGGAAGGCAGCAAGTATACATCTGCAACTCTGGACCTCTACTATCACGTGCGCGAAGAGTTTCCCAACACCGGCGTCTGTCTACAATCTTATTTGTATCGAACGGCTGAAGATCTCGAAAAACTTCTACCAGCCTGGCCGGGAATACGTCTTGTGAAAGGCGCCTATGCGGAACCGGCGACAATCGCATTCGCAGCCAAATCAGAAAATGATGAAAATTACTTCAAACTTGCTCAAACATTGCTCACACAAATAAAACAGAAACAGATCAGGGTCGGCTTTGGCACGCATGATCAACTTTTGATCCGCAGAATTCTCGATGCCGCCCGGGAGAAAAATGTTCCGTTGAACGCTTTTGAAATTCAGATGCTTTATGGAATCAGGAGAAACGATCAACTCCGGCTTGTGCGGGAAGGATGCAGGGTGCGCGTTCTGATCAGCTACGGAGATTACTGGTTTCCCTGGTACATGCGGAGACTCGCGGAGCGCCCTGCAAACGTAATGTTTGTCATCGAAAACTTTTTTACCTAAGAAACATTATTTTTTGAACAGAAGGCCGCTAAGAACGCGAAGATAAAGAATCTTTTTCTTTGCGTCCTTTGCGTTCTTCTGTTCAATAAAATGGAGCTGGATTGCTATGAACATTAAGGAATTTCGTGATACCGGTCATTCGATGATCGATTGGATTGCTGATTATCTGGAACATATTGAAGAAAAGCCCTTATTCCCGCGTGTGGAACCTCGCGAGCTTTACGAACTCTTCAATGAAAGTGTGCCGGAAGAGCCATCATCTGCCGGAGATGTGTTGAGAGAGCTGCAGAAGAAACTTCTCCCTTACTGTGCGCAGGTGAACCATCCGGGATATTTCGGTCTGATCACTCCCACACCGACGCCGATGGGAATACTGGGGGACCTACTCGCTTCTGCGCTCAATCAAAATGTGGGCACGTATACAATTGGTCCTTCTGCGGTTGCAATGGAACGGCGCACGGTCCGCTGGTTGAACGATTTGATTGGATACGACTCGCGCGCCGGCGGGAATCTGACCAGCGGAGGCATGATGGCCAATTTCATCGGCCTGAAGCTGGCCAGAGATGCGGCAACAGGCAACGTAGCTCAACACGAAGGATTGCGCCAATCGTATTCCGTTTACGTTTCCGAAGAGCGGCACGTATCGGTGGATAAGGCCGTTGATTGTGTTGGAATCGGACGGAAGCAAATGCGAGCGATCCCAACCGACAACGAGTTCCGGGTCCGAATCGATTTGCTGGAGAAGGCCCTTGAACAGGATCAACAAAACAATATCCGGCCTATTTGCATCGTTGGACTTGCCGGCACCACAAATACAGGGTCCGTGGATGATTTGCGCGAGCTCCGGAAAATTGCCGATCGAATCGGCGCTTGGTTTCACGTGGATGCCGCGTACGGTGGTGGAATTTTTCTCTCACGCAAAAGAGCGGGGCTACTGGACGACGTGAAACTTGCGGATTCCGTTACACTCGATCCTCATAAATGGTTCTACGCTCCTCTGGATGCGGGAGCGGTGCTCGTAAAAGACGAATCTCAGCTCACGCAATCTTTCGGGATGAAACCGGCCTATCTTACGGATGAATTGGATAGACGAGATGAGCGGTACCAGTACTATGTCCATGGACTCGAGCAATCCCGGCGATTCCGCAGCTTGAAGGTCTGGATGAGTTTCAAGCGCTACGGCACAAAACAGATTGGAGAATGGATCGACGCAAATATCGAGCACGCGGAGCATTTGTACAAACTCTGCAATGCGGAATTTGTTCCCGCTGTGAAGCCGCTGATGTCCGCCATCTGCATCCGGTATCAACCGCAAGGCGTGGACGAAGAGCGTCTCACGCGCATCCATCAGGAAGTTGCCCGCAGAATCGAAGAAGGGGGCAGGTTCTGGATTTCTACTACAGTATTAAAAGGATTGCACTGGTTCCGTATCAATCCTGTCAATTTCCGGACCCGGACTTCTCATCTGGATGAGTTGATGGAGACCCTTCGGGTTGAGTGTAAGCAAGCCCTTTCGCCCGATTAAGCGCCTGCGATCCGCCACGTGGAACGCTCAGCGATTTCCAGTGACCGGCTGCCAGATGTTTTGCCATAAAAACAATCTGTCCCACATGACAACCGTAGTGAATCAACTGGCGGTTGATCGCTTGATAAACGGTATGCGGTTGTTTGCGAATGTAGACCGTTCTCTCAAGATCTTCACCAGTGAGGGATCCTAGCGTTTCAAACAAATAGCTCCATCCCTCTTGCCATCGCTTCATCAAGGTTTCAACATCGTCAGCAGCCTCAACGACAAATTCCGAATCCCTGTTCCTGTCCGGCTTCTCTCCATCGGTTGTCAAAAAGTCTTTCCATCGCGAACGCATGTTTCCTGCCACATGCTTCATCGTGATTGCAATCGAGTTCGTTTCCTCATCCCATGTCTGAAAAAGCTGGTCCTTTTCAATCTGGGCAATCGCTCCTTCCGCAAGCTTTTTCAGCTCCTGCATCCGTGCCACAACGTCTTGAATGTACGATGTATTCAGGTCCATTTAGGTATCTCGCTCCTATAATCAAAGTAGCGCGGGCGTCCCACCTGCGAGCAGCTGCAGACGAGACGTCCGCGCTACTTCGTTAGATTTAACATATCAGAAACATGTTGTTTATGTCCCTGTAAACGTCCCGAACTATGCTCGTTTGATAGAGTTTATTCTACTGAATATTATAGAAACAAAAGGAAGACATGCGAAAAAACATTCTTGTAGTAGAGGATGAAAAGGACATCATTGAGGTCCTTCGTTACTATCTTGAAAAAGATAATTATCGTGTTCATGTTGCGGAAGATGGCTTTTCTGCGCTGGAGATCGCAGAAAAGGTGGTCCCCAATCTGATCATTCTCGATCTGATGTTACCCCGGCTGGACGGAACCGAAGTCTGCAAACGCTTGAAAGCGGATGAAAGATTAAGGGATATTCCGATCATCATGTTGACGGCAAAAGCTGAAGAGGCGGATAAAGTGAAAGGCCTCGAGACAGGCGCGGATGACTATGTAACGAAGCCCTTCAGCGCGAAGGAACTGATGGCTCGCGTGAAAGCGCACATCCGGCGCAGAGAGGGTTCGATCCCTGAAAAGCAATTCGAGTACGGTGGACTCAGTCTGGATACCGTTAAACACGAAGTGCGCTGGAACGGAACTGAAGTGGAACTGACTGCGAAAGAGTTTGAGCTTTTGCTTTACATGCTGGAGAATAAAGGCAGGGTGTTAACACGCGATATGATTCTCAACCATGTTTGGGGATACAATTACTTCGGCTCCACACGAACTGTCGACGTGCATGTAACAAGGTTAAGGCAAAAAATTCCGTTTTTATCAGAGGCCATCTCCACGATTAAATCTTTCGGTTATAAACTGAAAGAGCAAGCGCCGGTTTGATGTTTCCCAAACGTTTTTTCTGGAAAGTTTTTCTTTCTCTCCTCGCCTCGATTTTGGTTTTTTGTATTTTTTTCGGGGGTCTCCTCTATACCAAACTGCAATCCACAACTCTGGAGAGTCTAAAGGAAAATTTGAAAAAGGAGACGGAGATGCTGGCGGGTCTTCTTGCAGGCAATCCGCAGCTTCTGCAACACCCGCGATCGATCATCGAGGTGATTCATACCGAAGACCGACTGACAATTATGCTGCCTGACGGAACGGTAGTGGCCGATAACTGGGCGGAAAAACTTGGATTGGAGGCGATCGAAAACCACGCAAATCGT
>JAKEFK010000165.1 GCA_022616075.1 bacterium | reverse complement strand
GAGTGAAGCAGAGGATTTCATTCCGGACAACGAGGCGGCATTCTGGTGGATGCAAGGACTCAATCCGGAGACGGCCCAGCGGCACCTCGCAGAAAATCCCATATCGCTGCATGCTTTCGGAACCATTTCGTTAGACGGAATTTTGGAAATTCTCAAAAGCTTCCATATTCAGGTAGTAAACGAAAGCAAATTTGCAGTAGCATTTACGGACGATTATCTTTCGAGCGCTCTGGCTGCATTTAACGAAGAATCTCTAAACAGAGATCGCGCGTGGATGCTGGTCAAACCGGTCGGATCCGAGCTGTATTTCGGCCCCATTTTTGTGCCGGGACGCACCGGTTGCTGGGAATGTCTGGCCCATCGATTACGCTTGCACAAGAAGGCGGAAGAATTTCTGCGCAAGAAGAAGTTTTCCTTTGATTCTGCATCCCGCTCATTCACTCCTGCAACGTTAAACGCTGCATGGAACCTGGCTGCCACGAAGGTTGCCCGTTGGATCGCGAATCAAGAATATCCTGAACTGGAAGGAAAAGTAATTACACACGACATCCTGAACGGCGAAACCGCCGCGCATACTCTCGTTTGGAGACCGCAATGTCCGGCTTGCAGCGATCTTCCAGTTAATGTTGCGCGTGATGTGCCCCCGATTGTTTTGCGAAACACAAAAAAGAATTTTCTGCTCGATGGAGGCCATCGAGTCACCGATCCTGAAGCTACGCTGGAAAAGTATCAGCATCATATCAGTCCTGTTACCGGGGTAGTTGGCGAATTGAATCCTTACGGTTTATCAAAAGCAAGCGCTTTGCATGTCTACAGCGGAAGCGTCCATTTCCCTTCCACTCCGAAAGGTCTGAGCAGTATTGCAAACATCATGACGAGTTCCGGGAAAGGAACCACTGACGTTCAGGCAAGAACCAGCGCACTGTGTGAGTCACTGGAACGTTTTTCGGGGATGTTTCACGGTGACGAACCTCGCCGCAATGGGCGATACAAAGATTTGGGAGAAACAGCCGTCCACCCATATCAGTTCATGCACTACAGCGAGAAACAATACAGCAATCGCGAAGCCTGGAACTCGAAGATGAATGCCAAAATGTTTGTCCCGGAACGGTTCAACGAAAACGACCCGATGGAATGGTCGCCGGTCTGGTCGCTTTACGCACAATACAACACGGTTCCTCCCCACCGCATTTTGCTACTACAACTATCCGGATCGGCCGCCAACCATCTGTCATGCACATTCCAATGGAAACGCGGCGGGAAACACTCTGGAAGAAGCGATCTTGCAAGGCTTCTTAGAACTGATCGAGAGGGACAGTGTTGCCATCTGGTGGTACAACAGACTGAAAAAACCGTTGGTGGACTGGACAAGTTTCGGACTTCCCTACCGTGAAGATGTGAGAAAATATCATCAGGATCTGGATCGTGAAATCTGGGTGCTTGATATTACCTCGGATCTGGAAGTTCCGTCATTTGCGGCCCTCTCGCGCTGCACAAATGGCGCCGAAGAGAGGATCCTAGCAGGATTCGGTGCACACCTTGATGCCAGAATCGCATTACTGCGCGCAGTGACAGAGCTCAATCAAGCAATTGTATGGACGGACAAAAATCAACCTTTTCCAGCAGAACTGTACGAAAGCATGGAGACCGATGTGTGTCTGAATAACATAAGAGCCAGCGATTTGCCTCATGTAATTCCTGATACAAACCGAAAGCCTCTAGTTGCAAGCGATTATCCGCGGCTCTGGACAAACGATTTAAAAGAGGACGTATTGATCTTAAGAAACATCGTTGAAAAAGAAAGAATGGAAGTGCTGGTTCTGGACCAAACTCGTCCGGATATCGGGTTGCCTGTTGTAAAAGTGATTGTTCCGGAATTGCGGCATTTCTGGCCTCGCTTCGCGCCCGGCCGTTTGTATGATGTTCCCCTTAAGCAAGGATGGGTCTCCGAATCTTTATCAGAAGAGCAATTGAATCCCATCATGATCTTTGTATAGCATCTAAGCATCGTGACTGCATCCGTTCGATCCGTTTATTTGGAAGAGAAACTGCTTGCAACGCAGATTCCGCAATCCCCTTATTTTGTGTATGAAGAAAGAAAAGTGAATGCGGAAAGCAAATACGTTCTTTCCAGGTTTGCTTATTTGCATGCGGATCGCAATCAAATCGTGGTTGAGTCGCCTTTGTCCTATTCACGAGTTATTCTGCATCATTGGATTGCATCCGCCGTCATTCATATGCTAGCGCAACCGGTTTCCGCTAAGGATCTTTGCCGGATGATTCCGGAATTGCCGGAAGCAACCGCAAGCGAGTTGATTAGTCTCCTCCTGAGCTCTGGCATTGTAAGGGAATTGAACAACCTCGGACTTTCGCGCGAGGATGGGATTGCGAGTCTTCAATCCTGGGAATTTCATGATTTCCTGTTTCATTCGCGCAGTAGAGGAGGAAGGCATGATCACCCTTCAGGTGGCACCTACCGCCTCGCAGGTATTCTGGATCCACCTCCGGTTTTAAAGAAAATGAATCGAGGCAAATTTTTACCTTTATATCGACCAGACCTGGAAAAGCTCCAACAGAAAGATCCGGCTTATGCGCGTGTTCAGGAAGAACGTTGCTCGATCCGGGAGTATGCGAAAGAACCGATTTCAATTCAGCAGCTCGGAGAATTTTTGTATCGTGTGGGCCGTGTGTCGGATTTCCAGAAGACAGCGATCAACACACCACACGGCGTTTTGCAAATGGATCTCGCTTTTCGTCCGTTTCCTTCAGGAGGTGGGCTATATGAGATGGAATTGTATCTAGCAATCAACCGATGCGAGGGTCTTGCTTCCGGACTCTATTATTATGATCCGGAGAAACACTGTCTCCTTCTGCTTTCCGGAATGACGGCTGATGTGGAAGGGTTGGTGAAGGATGCAGGACGCGCCACATTGATTCCTGACAAACAAATTCAAACCTTGATCATTCTAGCAGCGAGGTTCCAGCGATTGGCCTGGAAGTATTCCACCATCGCTTACTCCCTGATGCTGAAAAATGTTGGAGCGCTCTACCAAACGATGTATTTGGCAGCCACAGCCATGGGGCTTGCGCCCTGTGCCGTTGGTTACGGTGATTCAGACTTGTTTGCAAGAGCCGCAGGCACAGAATATTACACAGAAACTTCTATTGGAGAATTTTTACTGGGAAGCCGTTTGTAACGCCGGCCGGAGGCTGGCGCTACAAGAGACTCAGGGAACAAAGAGAACCTCAAACATTTTCGGCCAGCGTTTGCCGGTCAGTAAGAACGTGCGTTTTTCGGGATCATAACAAATTCCATTCAGCACATCGACTCTCAAACGTTCCTCTTTGCTCATCAAACCATCTACGTTAATTACAGATATAACCTTGCCGTTTTCTAAATCGATCCGAACGATGGTATCCGTTGGCCATACGTTGGCGTATACGAAACCATCCGCATACTCCAGTTCATTCAAGCCCCATACCGGTTTGCCGGAAAGCGTAACGTTGATTTTTTTTGCGGATTCAAAGGTTTTTGGATCGCGGAAAGTCAGACTGTCGCTTCCATTACTCATGATGAGATGCTCACCATCGAAACAAAGCCCCCATCCTTCGCCAAGATATTGAAATTTACCGATTGGTTCTAGAGTTTTCAGATCGTAGATAAAGGCAATCCGGTTCTTCCATGTCAGTTGAATCAAGCGATCGCTTACTCGCGCAAGACCTTCTCCGAATTGATCCTGTGCCAGATCGTAGCGGCGCAAAACTTTTCCCGTGTGGGGATCCACTTGACGCAAACTGGAACGACCTTTTAGTCCAGTGCTTTCATAAACTTTTCCGGCATGACATTCGAGCCCTTGCGTAAACGCCTCGGGATCATGCGGCCGCACGGAAACTATTTTGACCCTGAGATGGGGCAATTCCTCATGTGCAAACGTCCTTTGTTCAGGAAAGAACAAGAACCAACAGGCAGCAAAAAGCAGGACAAAGGAAGCTGTCCCCAACACCAATTTTTTCCGCCGGCTCACTCCTGAATTGTAGTTTTATTTGCCTTCACGCAAAACCATTTGAAAGAAGCAGTGCGGTGCGCCACATGATAGAGTTAATACAATGATTGGGGAGACTGTTTCACGCTATCGTATCTTGAAGAAGCTAGGTGGCGGTGGTATGGGGATCGTTTATGAGGCGGAGGATTCACAGCTCCAACGCCGGGTTGCAATCAAATTCTTGCCTGACGACTCCATAAAGAGTGCTGTTGCATTAGAAAGATTTGAACGCGAAGCGCGTGCTGCTTCAGCACTGAATCATCCCAACATTTGTGTCATTCATGAGATCGGCCGGCACGAAGGGCGTCCGTTCCTTGTGATGGAATTGATGAAAGGACAAACTCTGAAATATGTGATTGGTAGCAAACCGATGGAAGTCGAGCGCGTATTGGAAATCGCAATCCAGATTGCGGACGCCCTCGATGCAGCTCATTCCGAAAACATCATTCATCGCGACATCAAACCAGCCAACATTTTTGTTACAGAAAGAGGCCAGGCAAAGTTGCTTGACTTCGGTCTTGCCAAGAGAACGCTGTCTCTGGCAGCCGATACGCATCAACCCACCGCAAGTATCGAGCGCGACTTGACCGCTACTGGTATGGCTATGGGGACAATAGCGTACATGTCTCCAGAACAGGCGCGTGGAAAAGAATTGGATCGGCGGACTGATCTGTTTTCTTTTGGTGTGGTGTTGTATGAAATGGCTACAGGAAGTTTGCCGTTTTCCGGTGAAAATGCCGGAGAAATATTGGAAGCCATCTTTACAAAGGAGCCGCTTGCTGCGGTGCGGCTGAACCGGAACATACCTGCCAGACTGGAAGAGATCATCGGGAAAGCACTCGAAAAGGAGAAGCATCTTCGCTATCAGAGCGCAAATGAGATGAGAACCGATCTACAGCGTTTTCAGCGCGACACTTCGCAACAATCCGTAAAACAAATATCCACACACGCAGCGCCACTTCCCAGAAAAGTCATTCCGGGAATCAGATTGTTTGCAGTTTTGATCGCTGTTGTTACAATTCTGGCGCTCGCCATCACCCACTGGATAAAGCAGAAAGAATTCAAAACTGAATCGGCCGGCGACAAGGGCACACCTTCGATTGCTGTGCTTCCATTTGTGAACATGAGCTCGGATAAGGAACAAGAATATTTTTCCGATGGGTTGGCGGACGAGCTCTTGAATAAACTGGCCGGCATTGAGGGATTGCATGTTGCAGGAAGAACTTCATCCTTTGTTTTTAAAGGAAAAAACGAGGATCTTCGCGTAATCGGTCAAAAATTAAATGTCGGAACAATCCTTGAAGGAAGTGTGCGGAAAGAAGGGAATCGTGTACGGATTACAGCTCAGCTTGTGAACACAAAAGATGGCTTCCATTTGTGGTCGAAAACGTATGACCGCGAGCTCCATGACATTTTCGCAGTGCAGGATGAGATCGCAAACTCAGTTGCAAGAGCCCTTAAAGTAACGTTGCTGGGTGAAAACACTCCGATTGCCAGAGCAGCAAATCCACAAGCATACAACGCATATCTGCAGGGCCAATATTTTCGCGAACGAAAAAGTAAAGAGAACCTGCAAAAGGCGATTGGATATTACGAACAAGCGATAAAATTCGATCCAAACTTTGCTCCTGCCTGGGCCGGTCTTGCGTGGGCCCATGCTCAACAAGGGAATTGGGGGTTCGGTCCGCTCGGCGAATCCTATGAGAAGGGACGGAAAGAAGCGCAGAAAGCTTTGAGTTTGGATGAGGACCTTGCCCTGGCGCACCGGGCAATCGCTTTTATCCAGCAATGGTATGACTGGGATTGGTCGGCAGCGGATGCATCCACGAAACGAGCCTTGGAATTGGAGCCTGCGGGCGCCCAAGGCCTCTTGCGAGCTGCCTCTTTAGCCCTCACTATGGGACGATTCAATGAGGCGATTGTCCTCTATCAGCGCGCAGTAGAGGTGGATCCTCTTTCTATTTTTGCGCGGTCAGGACTTGCGGACGCTCTGTACTACTTGGGTCGTCTGCAGGAAGCAGCCATCCAGTACAGGAGAGTGCTGGAAATGCATCCGGATCGGCCGGCGACGCACACATTTCTGGCTAGGATTCATATCCTCGCATCGAATCCTGAAGCCGCTCTGAAAGAAGTTCAACACGAGCCGGAGGCTTTCTATCGACCGTACGGATTCGCTCTGGCATACTGGGCGCTTGATAGAAAGAAAGACTCTGACTCGAACCTGACAGATTTTATTCAACAGTTCCAACATGAAGGAGCTTTCCAGGTTGCACAAATATACGCCTACCGCGGTGAAACCGACAAGGCATTTGAATGGCTCGACCGGGCTTACGATCTACGTGACAGCGGCATGGCACTCATCAAAGGCGATCCGATGCTTCGCAACATCGAACGAGATCCGCGCCACGCTGCCTTGCTGAAAAAAATGCGCCTGCCGCTCAACTGAACCGTCCATTAGCAAGGCGCACTGATCGGCGATAAAAGACTTCGCGGGTTTGTATCCGCAATTGTTCCACGCGTTCAGCCTGAAAGGCTTCCGAATCGTCCTTCCATTCAGCAGTATGAGCGGGTGGACTCAAATAATAACCGGCATAGCGTTTCAAGACCTGAAGCTATTCACTAGGGAATTGGAGCAGGTGAATCGGTGGCGTTGGATTGCTGGCGGTGAGCGAAGCTGTAACCCGACTTGCCGGCGCTCTTGGCGACATACATAGCAGCATCGGCGCTGCGCAGCATTTCTTCCGGAGTTTTAAACTCCCCGGAAAACAAAGTGATGCCGATGCTGATCGTTACATGCAGATTCCCTTTTTCATAGACGAAAGGCTTTTCGAACTGGGCCATGATCCGTTTTGTGATGGCTTCCGCAGTAACGTCATCGGCAACCCGGTCCAGAAGGATGCCAAATTCATCTCCTCCAAAACGCGAAACGTTGTCACCGGGGCGCACGGCATACTCCAGTCTGTGGGCCGTCTCTATCAATACGTCATCCCCAATGGAGTGTCCATGTTCATCGTTAATTCTCTTAAAATTATCGATGTCGACGAACAATACTGCGAATCGATAAGAGGAATCTCTTTTCAATCCCTGAAAACAGCGCATGAGGGCCCGCAGAAATAAAGTGCGGTTCGGAAGGCCGGTCAAAGCATCATGAGCCGATTCATGCAAGAGTCTTTGCTCCACTTTTTCACGAATTGCAATTTCACGTTTTAGTTCTTCGTTTGTTCTCGTAACAGCGGAGGTCTGTCGCTGAACTTCGCTTTCAAGCTGGTCCCGAATCTTTCGCAGTTCATCCTTTTGCAGGAAAAACTCAACAAAGATGTCAACCTTACATTTGAGTATTTTGGGGTTGATAGGTTGCGGTATATAGTCCACAGCGCCCCGGTCGTAAGCCTCGTAAACGATGTCTTGCTCCCGATCGTATGCCGTCAGGAAGATGATGGGCGTGTCCTTTGAGCGCGGCCGTTCACGGATGAGTTTTGCGGTATCCAAACCATCCAGGATCGGCATATGGAGATCGAGAAGGATCAATGCAAAATCCTGATCCGCCAATCGTTTCAGGGCTTCGGCACCCGAGTTGGCAGTCACAACCGAGTAGTTCGACCCCTCAAGAACCGCAGACATTGCAACAAGGTTCTCTCTCCGGTCATCGACAACGAGCACGGCTGCTTTTGAAGACATCTTACCATCCAGATTTTAATGGAATCATAAGTCAAGCTATTTCCTTTTTACCGGTTTTGCAAGCTCTCGAACGAGGAAGTCTCATTCTTCTTTTGCGCACTATGATCATGTCAGGGAAACCGATCTTCTTGACAGATCTACACTCCTTTGGCTGTTCCGTTTTTCTCTAATCCAATAAAAACTTGCCTTTCATGAAGGCGTTGCTGGCATCACTAAAAACTCCATCCAGCGACGAGAGTGGAATTTTATGGTTTGATCGACTGGTCACGATATGACGGCATCGACAACACAAAAGCGATATCGCTCTTAAGCAAACGGACCGAACTTGAAATTCCGGCGGGGTCCGATTACAAATACACCAACAGCGGCTATGTCCTGATTGCATCAGATCCCCGATACCATCGGGGTTGGGTTTGGATGGTACATCAGTAGACGCCACGATGCCACTCTGTTCTGGAATACGGGAGACATGGCAGGGCACAAGAGCATTTTTATGCGCATACCCGAAAAACGTTTAACAGTTATCGTGCTTTTAAGCATAGTCAGGCGAGCCTGAGGAGATCGCGCTTCAAATCGCCGATCGATTGTTCGCCAAAAAACCCAAGCGCTGAAAGAACAAGACGCGGATTAGAACAGCCGTCAAACTCCCTATGAGTGGAGCAACCAGGTAGATCCAAAGTTGCCGTGTATGACCTGAAACCAGAGCCGGACCAATCGATCTGGCAGGATTCATCGATGCTCCCGATATTGGTCCCGCAAAGATCGCTTCAAGCCCTATTACGGCGCCAATCACAAGGGCGGGACTTATCTGTTTTTTATTGGGCATGCACGATAGCGCGAGAATTACGAAAACAAGTATCAAGCTCAAGAGACTTTCAACCAGGAATGATTGAGTTATAGACCCGGCGGGGAGGGTTGCTCCTAGAGTTGGATGAGAAGGAAAAAGAAAAGAGAGAGCCAGGCTTGCGCTTACTGCACCCGCGCACTGAATCATCATATAAGGAAGAACGTACTTACCGGGGAATTTTCCGACTAGCCAGATAGCAAGGCTTACTGCCGGATTCAAATGAGCCCCAGAAATGGAGCCGAAGACAGAGATCATCGCCATTACGGCAAGACCAAATGTCAGACCGATGCCAGTAATCCCAATTTGTCCATACGTGAAATCGTTAGCAATCATTGCCCCGGTGCCGGCAAAAACCATAACGAATGTCCCGATGTATTCCGCGAAAAGCGTTCTATACGTTTTACTGAACAGAAAAAACTCCTATCTTCTGAAGAAAGGAGTCAATTCGGCTGGAAAGTTCTTTTCTTACTTCTTTGTTACAGGCGCACATTCCTTTTTCATGGCGAAGCACCAAGTCGCAGGCACTCCTTCCAGGACGCTTCAAAAGCTCGAGAATTCTGAGACGGGTCACGTCGCCTAAAGCTTTAAAAACGAGTTCTAAACTCTGGTGGGCTTGAGTGGGATATATTGATATTCTTAAATGTATCGATATTTGTCAATCTCTCTCGAGATGCAAATGTTTGCGTCCTTTTTTTATTGCTGCGTCTATATAGATGAATGAGCCAGTAGGAGGAAAAAATGGCACACATCAAAGTACACGTAGGTTTGAACACGGAAAAAT
>JAKEFK010000164.1 GCA_022616075.1 bacterium | reverse complement strand
GCGAAGTAGCGCGGGCATCCCGTTGCGAAGTAGCGCGGGCATCCCGTTGCGAAGTAGCGCGGGCATCCCGTTGCGAAGTAGCGCGGGCGTCCCGCCTGCGTTCTGGCTTCTCAGCTTTGATTGCATTCAGCAGTTTTGTTTCCCAACCTGCATCAGCCGACCGGTCCGTTTGAATGCCAACACAGACCGGTGGCCATCCCAGATCGATGGACATGTCAGGACTCCTTTGATGACCCAACGTGATCCCAACATTGTAAATCTGACCAAGGAGAGGAAGTGGCCCGAAAAAAATCGGCGTGCAGAAAGTACCAAATTCATCCACGACCGGCAGTCCCATAATGTGTCTGAAATCGCCGCGCGTCTTATAAGCTAAAAAATACCGGTGTGCAGGAGCATTCCAGCTTTCCACAAGAATCACCTCGAAAGGGGGAAGTGAAATTACATTAAACAGAGGCAACTTTTCTTTCCTCCGAACGGAATAAACGATGATGACGCTCCATGATTTTTAGAGTTCGATCGATCGGAAGCGCAAAAACTTTGTGACCCTTGTAACCCTCCAGGTCTCCTGCCATAAACAGAGCGTTAATGATCGCTTCTTCAGTGGCTTCTGCGGCTGCTTCAAACAAAGGCTGGATATCGTACTGTTCGATTGACTGAAGTGTGTAGGTGCTTCCTTTCCAAAACTCTGAGGCCTTAATTCTGTTAGTGGTCGAAAACGCCACAATAAAATCTCCACTGCTATTACTGGCGATGCTGCCGGACTTTGCGAGTCCCATTCCGCCTCTTCGAGCAATTCGATTCAGCTGGTAATCCAAAAGAGGAGCATCTGTAGCGATCACAATGAGAATGGAATTTAGAAAAGACGCTTCATCAGGTACAGGACGAAGATCATGAATCTCTTCTCCGACCGGAACACCATCGATGCGCAAGTGTTCGCGACTACCATGATTTGCCTGAACCAGGGCGCCCACCGTGTAACCACTCCATGGATCAGGCAGCCGGCGGGATGCAGTTCCGATGCCACCTTTAAATTCATAACAGATCATGCCAGTCCCACCTCCGACATTTCCTTCCGTAACCGGTCCGGATCTTGCGTTCTTCCATGCATCCCAAACGTGTTCCTTGTGAACGTGGCGACCTTCAATATCGTTCAAATACGCATCCCAGGTCTCTCCCACGATCGGAACGATCTGTTTGTCAGGCATTTGTGAGAGCAAAGCATCGTAAACCATTCCAACACTTGATGTGTTTGTAAGGCAAACCGGGGAAGCAAGAATGCCAAGTGAAGAACCCTGGATGAGTCCGCTCACTTCGCCGTTTCCGTTTAAGATGTGAAAGCCGAAGGGAATGTATTCCTCAAGAATTTTGTCATGTGGCACGACAACAGTTACCCCGGTGCGAATGGATTGTCCTTGAATCAGCGTTGAGTGGCCCACTCGAACTCCCGGGACGTCTGTGATCGCGTTCCACATGCCCGGTTGCATGCTGCCGATTCTGATGCCGAGATCCCGCGCGCGTTTCCTAAGCGGTGTGGTGCGGGGGGCCCGCCCGCGAGCTAATTCTGCGGGCGAGTCGCCCGCACTACGCCAAAACAAAGATGCCGGGAATAGCTTTAATAATGTGCGGCGATCGATTCGCATTGCAGATCAATTTTTTGAAAGTATATCAGTTAAAATGTATACATCAGATGAGCTTTTCCCCTGACACACAAATCGGCCCTTATAAAATTCTGGATTTCCTCGCAAAAGGAGGAATGGGAGAAGTCTATCGCGGTGAAGATGAACGTCTCGGAAGGAACGTTGCCATCAAGATTTTGCCGGAGAATCTTATTCTCAATCCTGACGCCACCCGCCGGTTTCAACAGGAGGCCCGCGCGCTTGCCGCGTTGAGCCATCCCAACATTGTGACGATCTTTGATGTTGGAATTCATGAGAACACACCGTTCGTTGTCATGGAACTGCTTCAGGGAGAGACACTGAGAACCTACATCGAGCGAGGCACATTAACGCAACAAAAGATCCTGGAAATTACGGTCTCTATCGCAGAAGCACTCCGGTGTGCTCATTCTGCCGGGATTATTCACCGCGACTTAAAGCCCCAGAATATTTTTTACACATCAACCGGAATCGTAAAAATCCTCGATTTTGGTCTGGCACGCTGGCATAAGACGGACGCAAGCGTTTCACAGGAAGTAACCAGTACGGGGGTCATTGCGGGAACCGTTGCCTATATGTCGCCCGAGCAACTGCGCGGTCAACCCCTCGATTCACGGACCGATATTTTCTCGTTTGGATGCATCTTATACGAAATGAGCTTGGGACATTCTCCCTTTTCCCGGCAAACCGCAGCAGAAACAATATCGGCAATTTTGCATAGTCCGGCTCCCGCTCCAAAAGGAATTTCATCAGAGCTGTCGCAATTGATCCTACATTGCCTGGAAAAAGATCCGGATCAACGTTTTCAAGCTGCTCAAGACATCCTGCTTTTCTTACGAACCATTCAAAGTAGCAAGCCCGCAAAACGAAAGGCAAAGCAAGCAATTCAATCCATAGCAATCCTTCCATTCGACAACAGCAGCGCAGACGCCCAGATGGAGTATCTCAGCGACGGGATCACAGAAGCCCTCATCAACAGCCTGTCGCAGCTAACGCGCCTGAAAGTGATGGCGCGTGGAACCGTTTTTAATTATCGAGGCAAACAGACCGACCCGCTGGAAGTGGGGAGACAGTTGAACGTCGGGGCCGTGCTGACCGGGCGTGTCATACAGCAAGGAGATCAACTCCTCATAGGCACGGAGCTTATGGATGTGCAGAACGGCTGGCATTTGTGGGGAGAACAATACAACAGAAAAACTGCCGATGTATTTGCGCTGCAATCCGACATTGTTGCTGAGATTTCCAGCAAACTGCGGCTGAAACTATCAACGAAAGAGAGACATTTGCTGGCCAAACACTACACGAAAAATACGGATGCATATCAGGCTTATTTGAAAGGACGTTATTTCTGGAACCGGCGGACAGGGGAAAGTTTTCAAAAGGCGATCGAGCATTTCACTCAGGCGATTCAGATCGATCCACTTTACGCTCTGGCTTATGCAGGTCTTTCCGACACTTATGCATTACTCGCAGATTTCGGAATTTTGCTGCCGCCGCAAGAGGCTTTTGCGAAATCCCGCAGCGCGGTGAATCGCGCTCTTGAGATTGATCCGTCTCTTGCAGAAGCGCATACATCACTCGGACATCTGAAAACGCATGAATTCCGCTGGGATGAAGCAGTAAAGGAATACAAGGAAGCGCTCCGGCTGAATCCCGGATATGCTACCGCTCACCACTGGTATTTCATGTGTTTAACAATGATCGGGAGATTCGAAGACTCGCTTGAAGAGATGAAAAAAGCGGAAGAGCTTGATCCTTTATCGTTAATCATTCAAACAGATATCGCAGCGTGCTATTACTTTAACAACAACTTTGAAAGCGCCATTCACCGTTTAAAAAAAGTCCAGGACATGGACCCAAACTTTGCGTCGGCTCACCGGTTTCTATCTGCCGTATACGAACAATTGGGAAAGTTTCGCGAAGCGATTCAGGAATTCGAGAAAGCGCGGATTTCCGCTGGAAAAGACGCGAGCGAAGTAGCCGCGCAAGTAGGAGAACTGCGGCGAGCATATGAAGAGAGCGGCGCGCAAGGTTACTGGAATAAGAGATTGGAACACAGCAAGAAACAGAGTCAGGCGTCTTATGTGTCCCCGTACAATCTCGCGCAGATCTGCGCCAGTTCCGGCGATAAAGAAAAAGCGATTCAGTTGCTGGAAGAAGCTTATCAGGAACCTTCTGCTTCCTTGGTTTACCTGAAAGTTGATCCTCGCTTCACAGAACTTCGGTCTGATCCCCGCTTTCGAAACTTATTAAATCGAATTGGTTTGTAGGGGCTGCGCATTCGCGTTTTTTGCGAATGCTCAGTCCGCCAAAATTGCCGGGCGCAGCATTTTTCAAAAACGAAAATGCGGCACCCCTACTTTGGGCTATTTCGGCGGCCAGCCGGCATCCAGGTTCTCATAGTTAAGAATCGCGTTGAAAATGAACGCGTAGTTACCTTGCGTGTTACCTCTCCACATCGGATTGTTAGCAAACAACAGGATGTGTCCTTTTCCCAGAGGTGAATCAATGATCAGCGGTTTCCCTGCAATTTCATCGGCGCCTTCCAGCATTCCGGACAAAAAGATTTGATCCGCTTCTTTCGGAAAGGAAACAACTATGCGAGGCCGATCTTCCATCTTCGGAATCAGAGGTTCATACCAGACCGACCACTCATCGGAAGGTTGGAATCCTTCTTCGCCTGGACCAGGTTTCGGCTTGTCCGGAAGTTCTACATACCGTCTTCCCTGAGGAACATCAGGATCTTTCGGATTTCCGCGTCCACTTGGACGTTTTCCTTGATCCGTCCGGTCCTCGAAAATTCCAACTTTAAAAATGGTTCCTGCCGCGTAGTAAACGGGAATCGTTTCATCATAACCGTAACCGACAGGACTCTTCTTATCTGTCAAAACCGACTTCAGCAAGCTTCCTGATGCCTTCAAGTTCTGTGGCTGACTTGTTCGTATCCATCTTGCAAGACCATATTCCACGGCCCACTCAGCTGTTTCGCGTATCGTAATCAGCAGGCCGCCCGCTTCCACAAATTCTTTTAAATTCTGCACACCCGAATAGCCCATCCCTTTGCGAATATCATCTGTTTCATCGATCAACAAATTCGGCGTCAGTTCCGTTTTTTTCCACGGCATCGCGGGTCCGGCAGGAAAACCGTTCACGAAATCCACTACATCGGTGCGAAAACCCGAAGGCGAAAAAAGGATCACGTCATATTTGCTTCGCAAATCACGCATGTTGGCGACGTCTTGTGTGGAGATGTAGTCGTACGGAACTTTTAATTCATCGAATGCAATTCGATACCAACCCTCATCCTGAGTGTCGAACCATGTGTGCAGCATCGCGATTCGCGGCGTTGCCATCTTGTGCGTTTTGACGTCCGGTGCATTCTCAAGAACGATGTATTCGAGTGCGGTTGTAGCTAAAGCATCCTCGACTTTTTTCGAATTGCTTTCCTCTACTGTAATGAGAACGGTTCCCGCTGCCCATTCGGAATCTTTCTTTTTCCAGTTTTCTTCCGTGATCAAAAACTCGATTTCCGGTAGAGCATATCGAAGACGAACCAGATCTAGCTCGCCATGATTTCGAATTGCAATCGTGGATCCTTTGATTTCAGGACGGGAAACAGCCATCCTGCCTTCCCATGGCCGCATCGGCGTTTTTAAGATTTCCTGATTTACGATCCGCTTCCATTCCACATTTTTCGCATAGCCGAGTGTCCAGCCGGAATCATCGTAAACTCTTTCATCACCGCGGACGTACTGGATGTCGAGCAAGGTGTCCGCGAGCCGGCTGTACGGTTGATCCAACCTCACGACAAAACTTCCGGCCGGAAAGGTTGCAGCGTCCGGTTCTTTTTTCTCTTCCTTTTTTTCTTCCTTCTTTTCAGAATCTTTCTTCTCTTCCTCCTTTTTGGGTGGCCATTGAAGTTTCACTGTTACGGGCTTGTCGGTTTGATGAACCTCGATGCCATGCTCGCGCAGCAGATGCAACAGGTCACGAAGCTGTCCTTTCCGTTTTTGAGTTGCATCGAACACATACGCAGCAGGACCTTCATTCGTTGCTTTTGCCACGGCCCTTTTTCCAAGTGACCAGAAGGTGCGCAAGAAATGCTGACTGTTCTGCGCCATGTAATGCAGCGCAAGAAGAGCGCCACTTTGCTGATAATTTACATTGTTCCGAAGCGACCATTTTACTTTTGGCAGCGGAGGGTTCGGCCGGTACCAGGCGCGCTGGCTTGGATCGCGGACAACTCTATCCAGAGTTTTTGGTGTGCCATTTCCAAACGTTTCATAGAAACGGCCAATCGCATTATGCCCGTGCGCAACCCAGAACAAGTAGTTCGGCGCCCAACCATCAAAAAAGCCATGCGTCCATACGCCCGGTAAACCTTTTTGAGTCAGAGTCTGAACTTCGTGGTAGGCCATGCGGTGCCATTCATCGATCACCATCGGATCGAGCCATGCGTTGTAGGGTCCGGTTCCTGTTGAGACGTACAGAAAGGGAACCGATTCGTGCAAATCGTGTTGTACCTGAGGATGGTATTCAAAAAACGTTTTCAACACATTGCGCGTGAGCGCAAGGCTCAATCCGAGATAATCGCGATTGTTATCATGAGCCACATAGTGACCCCAATAGATCAGAGGCGGCAACGGAGCTTTTGGATTCGCCTGTTGCCAGCGCACCAGATCCACCATTCGATTGCGGCCATCGACTTCCAGAACCGGAGTGATTAGAGTGATGATGTTATTGCGAATCGATTGAATTGCGGAAGTCTCCTCCACAGCGAGCCGGTATGCAAGCTCCATCAGCATTTCGGGACTGCCTGTTTCTGGTGAATGGAGCGCTCCGGTCAGGTAGTACATCGGTTTTCCTTGTTGGATAAACTGCTCCGCTTCTGTGTCGTTCATTTTCCGGGGATCAGACAACTTGCGCGTCGTGTCTTTGTAGCGATCGAGATCGCCGATGGTTTCTTCGTTTGCAATCACCACCAGGATCATCTCCCTGTCTTCTTCCGTCTTACCCATTGAAAAGACTTTCACGCGCGGAGAAACGGCTTCCAGCGCTCGCATGTAACGATGAATATCTTCGGAGTAAGTTAGTCTTTCAGGCGTGCCGGATATGTAACCAAGGAACTTTTGCGGCGTTGGAACTTTGTCCGATGCAGGCAAATGATCCACCAGATCGGTTAAGAACTGAGGATCAGTTGTGTATTTACGGATTTTTTTTGAATAATCCTGATCCCATTCAGGATGTTTTTCAATCGGTTCGGCGCCAAACAGCAAACCGGGCAGCAAGAGAAGCAGGAGGAGCCATTTCATTCCAAACCTCCACTAAACGTCTGATTTAACCGCCAAGGCGCCAAAACGCCAAAAGTTAAATTGTTCTTTTTCCTTGGCGACTTGGCGTCTTGGCGGTTTATTCTTTTGATTTATTTAACGAGCCTGCAATAGCAGTAGACCAATCGCGAGGGCCGATGCGCGCAGCAGTTGCAACAATTCGATTCATGAACCCGGGTATGATCACTCTCTTATTCTTCATCATTCCTTCATACCCTATTTTCGCCACGGTTGCAGCATCCATTACCCTCATCATTTTGCTTTTCATCAACTGAATATCTTTTGCGCCTGCGCGTTCTTGAAATCCTGTACGCGTTGGACCGGGACACAAAGCTGAGACCGTCACTCCTGTCCCGTTCAATTCATTCGACAGTGCTTCCGAAAAGGACAGAACGTATGCTTTGGTTGCATAATAAACAGCCATCCATGGGCCCGGTTGATAGGCTGCGGTAGAACCCACATTCAGAATTTTTCCGCTTTTTCGCGCGAGCATTTCCTTCACATACAGTTTTGTTAGGTGAGTCAGTGCCACAATATTGACCTGAAGCATTTCCAGAATCTGCTTGAGATCATTTTTCTCAAAACTTTCCCGCATTCCGAATCCAGCATTATTGACCAGAAAATCAACCGGAATCGATTCTTCCTGTGTTCGCATGAATAGATGATCCGGAGCACCTGCATCAGCGAGATCAAATGGTAATATTTTTGCGCGAATCGAGTGAGCGTCTTCGAGCTCAGTAGCCAAACGTTGAAGTTTTTCGGTTGATCTGGCTACAAGAACGACATGAATTCCGTCCTTCGCAAACAATCTGGCAAGCTCCAGGCCAATACCGCTGGAAGCGCCCGTGATCAGAGCTGTTCCTTTTACTTCTTTTTGCATACGGCTACGATTTCGCCGGAGATGTAATCATAGGCCCTCTCATCGAAGTGCCCGTAAATGGCCGGTTCAAATCCACAGCGAACCAGAAGATGTTCCAGCTCGTAACGGAAAATGTAACGGAGCTTGAATTCACCTTTCTTGCGCGCAACGACAACACCTTGATCGTCCCGCTCCTCCCATTTCATCGAAACCTCTATTGTTTGAGCTGCAAGATCCGGTGATGCCTGATAATATCTGGTGATTGTGCTTTCGGTTTGAGAATTTTTTCTGGAAAACTCTTTCTCCCAATCATGGCTTTTTTCGTAGGCCGCAATTTTGTTAATGTTGGGCGCAAACACATCCAGAATGAACAAGCCCTCATCCTTTAAATGCTTCCGCACGAGCTCCAGGCACCGGATTTGTTCTTCCTGAGTTAGAAGATGCTGAAAAGATCGGAAAGGAATGTAGATAAGAGAGAATTTTTCGTCGTACTCAAACTGATCCATGCTGGAGCATTTCAAGTGGACGTTTTTCAGGTTTAGAGTGCGCGCTTTCGTTTCGCAAACACCGAGCATTTCCCGGCTCATGTCGAGTCCATGCGATTCGATTCCTTCCTGCGCGATGGGAATCAGGATGCGTCCTGTGCCACAACCGAGCTCCAACACCGGTGATCCTGCTTGAAGCGCGTATTTCATGTAAAACGGAATGTCGCCGCGTTCCGGGATTCCGAATTTGTAATCTTCGTCGTAGTATTCAGCTGGATAATGAAAATTTGCTTCCATATTTGATTTAAACCGCCAAGACGCCAAGGCGCCAAGGAAATAAGCACAGTTTATTTTTCTTCGAGTGCGAGGTCTTTCGCAAAATAAGTAATGATGATATCCGCACCGGCCCGGCGTATGGAAAGTAGAATTTCATCGCGAACCATCTTTTCATCCACCCATCCTCGCAGCGCTGCGGCTTTTACCATGGTGTATTCACCACTGACATTATAGGCGGCTATCGGAACGAGAAAACGATTTTTAGCTTCACGAATAATATCCAAATACGAAAGAGCCGGCTTCACCATGATGATATCGGCTCCTTCCTCGATATCCGTTTGCATTTCTTTGAGCGCTTCCAGACGATTGGCCGGATCCATCTGATGCGTTTTTCTGTCGCCAAATTGCGGTGCTGAATGAGCTGCCTCCCGAAAAGGACCATAGAAAGCAGAAGAGAACTTCGCAGCATACGAGAGGATGCCAACATCCTGCAGTCCGTTTTCATCCAGAGTTTGCCGGATGGCTCCGACGCGTCCATCCATCATGTCGGATGGCGCCACGAAATCGGCGCCTGCTTGCGCATGTGACAGCGCAGTGCGTGCAATCAATTTTACGGAAGCATCGTTGCAGATGACCCCATCTTTTATGACACCACAATGACCGTGGCTCGTATAGGCGCACAAACAAACGTCGGTAAAAATCACACAATCCCGTATTTCTTGCTTCATTTTCCGGATGGTCATCTGAACCACTCCGTTTTCATCGTAAGCCGAACTCGCCAGATCATCCTTGCGATCCGGAATTCCAAAGATCAGAAAGTGGCGCATACCTTTTTCATACAGAGGAACACACTCTTCCAACGCGCCCTCCAGATTGAACTGGCTGATGCCGGGCATTGCATCAACAGGTGTCCGGCGATGGGAAGTTTCTGCGACGAAAATGGGATAGATCAGTCGCTGTTTGTCGACGCTGGTTTCCCTGATGAGAGATCGAACGATGGGATTCTTACGCAGTCTACGAGGTCGATGAGTAGGATACATAGGAATCAGCAGTGGTATTCGGATTCTCCCCCCTTATGACGTGGGGAGCTAGAGTGGGGTTGATCAAAATCTTTTTGTAGTTCTTTCAACCCCCTCCTCGCATCCCCCTTAATAAGGGGGAGGAAACAAGTACGTGACCTAATCGTCGTCGTCATCGCCACTGCCAAAGAAAAAATAGTCAGCGCATCCTTTACTGCAAAAGTGACGTCCGGCGAAGAAATAGCAACACATTTCACAGACTTTATTAAAGCAAATAGGACACTTAAACATTCTGCGTTCTTCTTCCGAAATCGTGCATCTGACGCAGTGCAAGGTTACAGGCATGGGTCAATTATAAGACATGTTTCGTTGACAAGCAGGCTTGAGGGCACTTAGAATTACCTCCACAGACGCAACAGACTCTCAGACGCGCAAACACGACAGACGATTCAGGGCGGTGTAGCTCAGTTGGTTAGAGCACGCGGCTCATATCCGCGGCGTCCGGGGTTCGAATCCCTGCACCGCCATCAATTGCGTCGACGAGTCGCGCGTCTGCGCGTTGTGCGTCTGTCGCGTCTCGCCATGATCGTCAATAAGGTCAGACTGTTCATCAAGAAGCATTCCCTCATTGTTCCGGGAGAGCGTGTACTCGTGGCTTATTCCGGGGGACCCGATTCCACTTTTTTGTTGATGGCGCTAAAAGAAATCCATCCGGACGTTGCCGCGGTTTACGTGAATCATCAGTTGAGAGGCCGCGAATCAAAGCAAGAAGAAAAGTTTGTGCGGCAGTTTTGCGAGGAGAAAAAGATTCCTTTATTTGTCGAAAGGATTGCTTGGAAAAAACGGCCAGCGGACCTGGAACAGTCGGCCCGAAAAAGGCGTTATCGTCACCTTGCAAAAGTAGCCAAAGAGCACGGTTTTCATAAGGTTGCACTCGCGCATCATAAAGATGATGCTGTCGAAACATTTTTATTGCATTTGGTTCGCGGAGCGGGACCGGATGGTCTTTCCGGGATGCAACTCCATCGAGATATCTATATTCGTCCTCTGCTTGAGTGCAGGCGCACGGAAATTCTTCATTATCTTCAGAAAAACCAGATTGCGTTTTTCACGGACAGATCCAACAAGAAATCAAAATTTCGGCGGAATAGAATTCGAAATCAATTGATCCCGTATTTGGAAAAGCATTTCAATCCGGAATTTTCCGAAGCAATCCATCGAACAGCTACATGGATCGGAGAGCTAAACCATCTCCTCAACAAGCTATTGCAACCGTACGAAAAGATCATGGAAGAGAAAGAAGGCCACTGGATTCTGAATCGTAACAATTGGCTCCGGCTCAGTCCTCCGCTCCAGAAAGCGCTTTTGCGTAGGCTTTTGTGTAAAATCAGCGGCGATCTGCGGCTGAATGCAAGAACCCTTCAGAATCTGGTTACCTGCATCCAAAACCAGAGGGAAATGGAACTTCCCGGTTTCGTGAAGGTCTGTTACAAAGAGGGAGCGATCCGATTTGTGAGAAAGGAAGAAAGGATTGGTTTTACAGAAATGGACGTTCCTTCTTCAGGCAAATACCTGTTTCCCGCAGCAAAGGTAACCCTGGATTTTTCCGTTCTGTTGAAACAAGACTTTGCCCCTGGTCCCAACCTGGCTTACCTCGATGCCGACAAGGCTTCTTTTCCTCTATATATAAGGAACTGGAAAAAAGGTGATTCTTTTCGACCTCTTGGCATGAAAGGGCACAAAAAACTAAGCGATTTCCTCATCGATAGGAAAGTTCCGAGAAATTCGAGAAAACAGATCCCTCTGGTATATAAGAATGATGACCTGGTCTGGGTCGCGGGACATCAAATTCACCACGACTACAGGGTGACGGACTCGACCAAAAAACTATTGCGTATCGAGGCGAGGCAAAGTGTTTAAAGCCGAAGTGCTGCTCACAGAAGAGCAGATTCAACATCGAGTTCGGGAGCTTGCGGACAAAATCAATTCTGACTATGAAGGGGTCACAGTTGATATTCTTTGCATCTTAAAAGGTTCTCTGGTATTTGCGGCCGATCTAATTCGCAGGCTGACTGTCCCTCTTAGGATTCAATTCATGCAGGTTCAAAGTTATACCGGTGGCACTCACAGCTCGGGAACTGTTTATCTGCATTTTTCGTCTGATTTTGAATTGAAACATTGTGACGTATTACTGCTTGAAGATATTCTCGATACCGGCGTTACGCTTGAGTTTTTGCAGGAACACCTGAAACAAATGGATTTGAAAAGTTTGAAGACATGCGTGCTTCTTGATAAGCCTGCCCGTCGGAAAGTGAATATCCGGCCGGACTATGTGGGCTTTGAAATTGAAGATCATTTTGTGGTGGGGTACGGCCTAGATTACAAGGAATTTGGTCGAAATTTGCCCTATATCGGCATTCTTTCCGAGGTCAAGTCTTGAGATTTTCACCGCACAGATCGCCGAGAACGCAAAGTAAGAAGATTTTTTTCTCCGCGGCCTCTGTGTTCTCTGCGGTGAGTTCTCTGCGGTGAAAAAACGAAAAACCTTGCATTGTTCTCGTCCAGCGGCGATACTACACTATGTTACCGGAGTAAAATCGGGTGAAAACTGCGTTTCGTTTCTTTCTGATTGTCGGTTTTTTATCAGCCGCCATTGTGATGGCGCTTTACTATGGCCATTTTGCCGGTAAAGCACACCAGCCTGTAAAGTTCAGCATTTTTCTTGATGACGTCGAAGCGGAGAGGATCCGCGAAGTTGAAATTCGCGGCAACGAAATCCGCGTAAGCACCAAGGATGGTGTGGAGTATAGAACTTTTACTCCCCAGGGATACAACTATTACAACTTTGTCACAGATCTGAGGAGAAAAGGAGTCGAAGTAAGCTCGCAAGATACGATGTCAAATCCCTGGTTCTCCTGGCTCGTTCAGGGAATCATAATTGTTATTGTGTTCGGGCTAATGTGGGTGTTGTTCATGCGCCAGATGCAAATCGGCGGAAACAAAGCGCTTTCCTTCGGGAAATCACGCGCCAAATTATTAACATCCCAGCAGAAGAAAATCACATTTCGTGATGTGGCAGGAGTCGATGAAGCTCGTGAAGAATTGCTGGAGATCATTGAATTCCTGAAAGATCCGCAAAAATTCATCAAACTCGGGGGCAGAATTCCTAAAGGCGTTCTTCTGATGGGGCCTCCAGGAACAGGAAAAACACTGCTCGCGCGCGCGATTGCGGGAGAAGCAAACGTTCCTTTTTTTAGCATCAGCGGTTCTGATTTTGTTGAAATGTTCGTCGGTGTGGGTGCTTCCAGAGTTCGCGATCTTTTCGAACAGGGAAAGAAGAACGCGCCGTGCATCATCTTTATTGATGAAATTGATGCGGTCGGAAGACACCGTGGAGCCGGTCTTGGTGGCGGACACGATGAGCGGGAACAGACGCTCAACCAGTTGCTTGTTGAAATGGATGGATTCGAGACAAATGAAGGAGTCATCCTGGTTGCTGCAACAAACCGTCCTGATGTTCTGGATCCTGCTCTGTTACGTCCAGGCAGGTTTGATAGACGCGTCGTTGTAAGCAGACCCGATCTGAAAGGAAGAGAAGGGATCCTGGCCGTTCATACCCGGAAGGTTCCACTTTCTCCTGATGTTGATATCAGACTCATTGCCAGAGGCACTCCCGGATTTTCGGGGGCAGACCTTTCGAATCTTGTGAATGAAGCTGCTCTGGCAGCCGCTCATCATAATCGTAAAGCGGTCACCCATATCGACTTCGAATATGCAAAAGACAAAGTGATGATGGGGACGGAGCGCCGTTCGCTCATTCTGAGTGATGAAGAAAAAAGGAATACCGCTTATCACGAAGCCGGTCACGCTCTCGTTGCGTACATGATGCCGGGAGCAGATCCCTTGCATAAAGTTACGATCATTCCGCGCGGCCGGGCGCTGGGATTGACGCAGCAATTGCCGCTGGACGACCGTTACAATTACAGCAAAGTGCATCTGGAAAACATGATCGCCATCTGTCTGGGCGGGAGAATTTCGGAAGAGCTTATCCTGGGACAGATCACGACAGGCGCCGAAAATGATCTGGAAACCGCCACAGAACTTGCGCGCAAAATGGTCTGTGATTGGGGTATGAGCACGGAGCTCGGGCCGGTCTCTTTTGCAAAGAAAGAGGAAACCATCTTTCTTGGAAGAGATTTTGCGCAGCAAACCATGGTCAGTCCGGACACTGCCGTCAAAATTGATCAGGAGATGAAACGCTTCATCACGCAGAATTACGATCGCGCAAGAAAAGTGCTCGAAGAGAATCGTCATCTGTTGGAAAAGCTCGCAGAGGCGCTCCTGGAACGCGAAACACTGGATGCAGAACAGATCCGCAGAATCTGTGAAGGATTGCCTCTCGAACCAATCGGTGAAAATGATTCTTCAGAAGAAAAGAAAGAGGCTGCAAAAGTAAAAGGCCGCCCGGTTATCGTCCCGCAGAATTAATAAACAAAGTAGCGCGGGCGTCCCGCCGGCGAGAACTCCGCAGACGTCCGCGCTACTTTGATTATGAGACCCTCCTTCACACTCTACTCGCGCAACAAAACTCTCTCTCTCGGAAAACGCACCGCAATTATGGGAGTTGTGAACGCAACTCCTGATTCCTTTTATGACGGCGGCCGCTATCTGGATGAAAACGCTGCGGTCAGGCACGCACTTCAATTGATCGATGAGGGAGCGGATCTTCTGGATATCGGAGGTCAGTCCACGCGTCCTGGGTCCGAGCCTGTGGGAATCGAAGAGGAATGCCGACGCGTTCTTCCCATTCTAAAAACTCTGAGAAGCAGATCGGATGTTTGGATCTCCATAGACACCTACCGCAGTGAAGTTGCGAAACGCTGTTTGGAGGATGGAGCTGATCTCATTAATGATGTTTCTTCCTTCCGTGAAGATCCTGCGATGCCTGACATCATCACGCAATACAAGGTTCCGGTCATCTGCATGCATTTTCTTAAGAGTATTCATCCAATGCCCGCAGAACCCGAATACTCCGATCTGTTTTCCGAAATCCTCGATTTCTTCCGTGAAACATTTCGAATAGCGGAGCAGCAAGATGTTCAAAGGGATCAGATGATTGTCGATCCGGGGATTGGTTTCGGCAAAAAACTCGATCACAATTTAAACATCATCAGAAATCTTTCATTTCTCAAGGAATTGGGCGCTCCCATCCTGGTGGGGCCTTCCCGAAAATCATTCATTGAAAAGATCACAGGCCTTCCAGCGTCCGAACGTCTGGAAGGCACCGCCGCGGCTGCGGGAGTTTGCGTGCAGCAAGGAGCGCATATCTTACGGGTGCATGACGTCCGGTTTTTCCGCCGTTATTGCGATGTGCTCGATGCACTGCTTTAACAATGCCGCAGGCGGGACGCTCGCGCTACTTATTTTCATTGCTCATTACTTGGGGGGTGCAATATTATTTAGGCATGGAGATCAACTGGATTGACCTGATCGATATCGGAATCGTGGCATTTCTTGTGTATCAGGTCCTTTTGATCATCCGCGGAACGGGAGCCGTCCAGGTTGGTTTCGGATTACTTTTTCTGGTTGTAATATTTTTTGTTTCCCGCTGGCTTCAATTGAATGCGCTGCACTGGACACTCACGATAATATTTCCGTATCTGTTTTTTCTGATCATCATTTTGTTTCAACATGAGATCAGAAAAGCAATCTCGAGTCTGGGGCAGAATCCTTTGTTAAATTTTTTCACGGGAAGACTGGGGACGCAGCCGATGGATGAAATCGTCTTTGCTGCAACTGCAATGGCGAGTAAAAGGATCGGAGCACTCATCGTGTTAGAACGCGACATGGGATTGAAGAATTACATTGAAGGCGGAGTCTCGCTTGATGCGAAAGTTAGCTACGACTTATTGATGAGCATTTTTAATCCTGCTTCTCCGCTCCATGATGGCGCGGTGATCATCCAGTCTGACCGGATCAGCGCTGCCGCCTGTTTTCTGCCATTGACGCTGAATCCTTATCTCGCTAAAGAACTCGGCAGCAGGCATCGCGCCGCAATCGGTTTGAGTGAAGAAACGGATGCGATCATTATTGTCGTATCCGAAGAAACAGGAAAGATCAGTCTGGTACATCGCGAAGAACTGATGACTGATCTGGATGGACCGGAGCTAAAGAAACGAATTTCTGAAAAAGTTTTGCAGGAACAACCGAGCTTTACGAAAAAACTTGCAAAGAAAATAGAGGTCTCATGAGAATTCCCACTAACCAGTTGTTCTTGATCGGACTGTCGATCGGATTATCCTTTTTGCTCTGGCTGTGGGTAGGAGCGCAAGAGCGTTCTGAAATCGTGGTAAGTGTGCCGCTGGAATACAGAAATCTCGCTCGAAGTTTCGAGATTTTCCCGGAGAAAGATCTTGTCACGAATGTAAATGTTTGGGTAAAGGGCACCACGAATACGATCAAGAATCTGAAGCCAAACGAAATTTCATGCTGGGTGGATTTGTCCGATACAAAAGCAGGCTTGCGCAATTTCGAGATTGGACCTGACCAGGTGAAGGCTCCCTATGGATTTTCTGTTCTGCGGATCACGCCTTCCCGCATTTCGCTACGCGTAGACGAAGTGGTAAGCCGCAAAGTTCCTGTAACGGTCCGTTTAGAAGGAGAACCGGCCATTGGATTTAAGGTGTCGGAAGCAAACGTAAAACCGTCGGAAGTTGAAATTCGTGGACCGCAATCGGCTGTGGCTGCGGTTCGCCAGGCTTTGACCGACTCGATTGATGTCAGCAGAATACAGGGTACGCACACCGAAACGGTAAACGTTGGCGTTGAGAACAGTCTGGTCCGAATTACACAAACAAAAAGCGTTCAGGTTACCGTGAACGTTTCCGAAATCACAGATGTATTCACGATGAGAGTACCGGTGCTTGTGGGAGATACGAACGCGCAAGTTAGATTCAATCCTAAAACAGTGAGGCTCGATCTGCTGGGACCCAAATCATTCTTTGCACAGATAAAGAATGAACAAATTCAAGTTGTGCTCGATGTTGGTGCTTTAAAACCTGGAGTCTATGATCTCACCCCTCGTGTCGTTTTGGATCAGGAAGCTCAGAAAAAGGTTTCCGTGAAAGATATCACCCCTCCCAGAATTCATGTAAGAATCTCCTGATTTTTAACCGCCAATGCGCCAAGAACGCACAAGATTAAAAATTCTCTTCTTTTCTTGGCGTCTTGGCGGTTCAGTTTTCTGGTAGAATCTTAAACTCACAAAAAGCATGCGAAAACTATTTGGAACTGATGGTTTAAGAGGCGCTGCCGGTGAATTTCCACTGGACAACGCCACTGTGGAGTTGCTGGGCCGGATTCTCTATTTCTTATTATCTGAAAAAGAGGTCGAGCCGGTTCTGATCGTTGGTCGCGACACTCGCGATTCAGGACCAGCCATCACGAGCGCGCTATGCCTTGGATTCAGCCGCGCGGGCGGAAAAATTCGCGACGGTGGAGTATTGCCGACACCCGCGATTGCCTACCTGGCAAAGTCAGAGCAAAATTTTGCAATATCCGTTACCGCATCCCATAATCCCTCAGCCGATAACGGAATTAAGATTTTCGGTCCCGATGGTCTGAAACTATCCGAACAAACAGAATTGGAGATTGAACCTTATCTCCTTGGTGAAAAATCTTTCGTGCGGGAAACAAAAGCCTCAGCCGGCGAGAATTGTTCACTCGAAGAAGAATTCCGTAACAAATACTTTCATCACCTGGTGAATGATTTTTTTCCCGATCTCGATCTTTCCGGTATGTCGATCGTTTTGGATTGCGCAAACGGAGCGCTTTTTCACCTCGCACCGGCCATCCTTCGCAAAATGGGAGCAACCGTCCATCCCTTAAACACATCTCCCGATGGAAAGAACATCAATCATGGTTGCGGATCACTGCATCCGGAAGTTGTTGCAGAAGCGCTTCGTCAAAACGGTTACGATTGTGGATTTACATTTGATGGCGATGGGGACCGTTGTCTTGTCGCTGACAGGAATGAAATGTATGACGGTGATTTTATTCTGGGCGCCGCTGCAAGATATCTGGATTCACGCTCTCAATTGAAAAAGCGGTCGGTCGTTGCCACTTCGATGAGCAATCTGGGGCTGGAAGTGTTTTTGAGAAATCATGGAATTTTTTTACACAGAGTTCCCGTTGGCGATAAATACGTATTGGAAAAATTGAAGGAAGAGGATCTTTCACTAGGCGGTGAACAATCGGGACACATCATCTTTATGAATGATAGTTTCATAGGAGACGGGCTTGCAACTGCGTTGCAGGTTTTGCGTATTTATAAAAACTCAGGAGTCCCGTTTTCCGGAATCTTCGAAGGGATCAAGCGATTTCCGCAGATATTGTTGAATGTGGCTGTGAAAAGCAAACCGGATTTAAACACCGTTCCCGGAGTGCCGGATAAGATCCGGCAGATTAAGGATGAATTAGGCGATTCCGGAAGGATTGTTGTACGCTATTCAGGGACGGAAATGCTGGCCCGCATCATGCTGGAGGGTGCTGATCAGACTCAAATCGAGCGCCTGGCCGCGGAACTCAAAGACGTTTTGAAAACGCAGCTTACGTAGCGCGGACGTCTCGTCTGCGAGGCATAACGCAGGCGAGACGCCTACGCTACTTTGTTAAAATAGCAGGAAAATATGGATGCAAAATACGTGAAGCTCGGCGTAAATATTGATCATATTGCGACGCTGCGCGAAGCAAGAAAGACAAACGAACCGGATCCGGTTGCAGCAGCGATTCTTGCAGAGATGGCCGGAGCCGATGGAATCACCGTTCATCTTCGAGGTGACCGGCGCCATATCCAGGAAAGAGATGTGCGGTTGCTGCGGGACGTGATCACCACTCGTCTGAATGTAGAGATGGCGACAAATAGTGAAACCATCAAGTTGATAACAGCAATTAAGCCGGATACAGCGACGCTCGTGCCGGAAAGACGGGAAGAGATTACGACCGAAGGTGGACTGGATGTTGTCATGAACGCATCGATCCTGGGCCGGGGCATCGTTTCGCTTCAAGATGCAGGAATCGCTGTAAGCATTTTTGTCGATCCGGATCTGGATCAGATCAAAGCCTGTCAAAAAACAGGAGCCCGCAAGGTGGAGATCAACACCGGAAAATACGCTGATGCAAAGACGGAAGAATTGCAAGATCTGGAATGGGAAAAAGTCCGAAATGCCTGCCAACTTGCCAGACGTGTCGGATTTCAGGTGTTGGCCGGACATGGCCTGACCTATCACAATGTAAGCCGTATCGTTCAAATTGAAGAAATCGTGGAACTGAACATCGGCCATAACATAGTCTCGCGCGCCTCTCTTGTGGGCCTGGAACGGGCCGTGCGTGAAATGAAAGCTTTACTGATTAGAGGATAACCAGAGGGAGACTTGTATGAAGGCTACAAAGATTCTCATGATGTGTGTGCTCCTGTTGGGACTCGCGTCTTGCAAAGTAGAACGCAAGGAAGAACAGCCAGCTAAGGTCACGAAAGCACCCGGTTCTGCGGAAAAGAAAAATTATCAGATTGGCATCGTCTATTTTGGCCCGGATCCTGCCGCCGATCTTTGCATGAAGGGATTAGTCGATGGATTGAGAGAGCTTGGTTTCGTCGAAGGCCAGAATTTGGAAATCAAAAAGTCCCACGCGCAAGGCGAGATCTCAAACATCCCTTTACTGATTCAAAACTACGATTCCATGGGATTGGACGCAATCATTCCTATGACCACTCCTTGCTTGACTGCAGCCTGCACAACAGCCAAGAAAACGCCGGTTGTTTTCACCTATGTATACGATCCAGTGGCGGCGGGAGCCGGAAAAAACGCAAACGATCACCTGCCATTTGTGACAGGTACGAGTTCCTTTCCCCCTATTGATGATACAGTTGCGATGATCCGAAAAATCGTGCCTACGGTAAAGACAGTGGGAACGATTTACAATCCCTCCGAAGCGAATTCTGTGAAAGTGATTACCGTAAGCCGCGATGCCTTTGCAAAAGGTGGTATAAGGCTCAGCGAAGTTACTATCAATAGCACTACGGATGTCCATCCCGCGATGCAAAGCGTGGCTTCCAGGGACGTACAAGCCCTTTGGGTCACCGGCGACAATACGGCCCTTCAAGCGTTCGATGCAATTGGCAAAGTTGCGGCCGATTCGAAACTTCCTCTATTCATCAATGATCCGGAATTCACGACTCATGGCGCATTGATGGCAGTCGGTATTGGTTGGTACAGGACCGGATATGTATCCGCCAAGAAACTTGCCCGCGTATTGCAGGGTGAAAGTCCAGCAAACATTCCGTTTGAAAACTTCGTAGAAAAGAAATTGGAAATCAATCAGGAAGTGTCGAAGCGTCTCGGCATCACTTTTCCCGAAGAAATTCTCAAAGAAGTAGGAAATCCTTAAAAGGATTTGATCGCGGTATCAACGTCCGGGTGTATTTCCATAAACATATCGTAACCCGCGATTGTCAGGACGTCGCGAACCGGGCGTGACGGATTTACCAGCTTCAGGTGTGCGGATTTGAAGACGCCACCGCGCATTCCTTTTTGAGCAACAGAATCCGATTCCGCAGAATCTCCTTCCCTCAAAAGATTGAACGCCGTATGAATCGCGCGCAGTCCTGCGCTGGTAATGTAGCGCACGTTGGTTAGATCAAGCGCCACATACCGGACCCCCTCCGAATGTGCCTGGCGAACCCGGTTCTCCAGTTCCTGATACGTTTTCATATCGAGATCACCTTTTAAATGGAGAACCGTCACCGGAACTTTCCCGTCTGTTCGTAAAGAAGTTGTAATGTCCATTGTTCCTATTTTACGACACTCGGCCCGCGTTTGTAAGTTGCAAACCGCAGTTCCGGATGTCTACATTACATCATGTGAAAGACACATTCCGACGGTTTGCCCACAAAACCTCCGAGTTGGTAGGCGCTCCTCCGGTCTTCATCATTGCAGTCATGATCATCATTGTCTGGGGCATCCTGGGCCCCTATTACAACTATTTCCGATACCTGGCAGCTCATCATCAATACCCGGAACGACGATTGTGACGTTCCTCATGGTATTTCTCATCCAGAATACACAGAACCGTGACGCCAAAGCGATTCACCTAAAACTGGATGAGTTGCTGAGGGCATTAAAGGGAGCACGAACAGATCTTGTGAATCTGGAAAACTTCAGCGAAGAAGAACTCAAAGAAGTTCAAAAAGAATTTGAAGAACTTCAAAAACACTATTCAACGCATCACGAGAAAATCCTGAAAGAGTTTGAGCGCAGAAAGAAGAAACGAAAATAACTCAACTCACTGCTAGATCCAAAAAATCGTACTGCTGGCGACAGTACAGAGGTGACAACTGAAATCGATCAAAAATTTCCGGATTCTGAGGTGGTGAACCGGGAATGATCTGAGACAGAACCTCAATCAGGTCCTTTCCGGCACTCTGTCCGATGGCCCTGACACTGTTGACCTGTATCTTTGGCAAACATGGTTGATTCGCGATGGACGGTTGACCATCGCTCGCTTTTAGAATAAAGCCAAATACTCCATCAAGCGGATTCCTAACTCCAACTACTGCATCAGGCGGATTTAAACTGACATCATACCTTTCAGGAGATTTTTCCAGGGCACCTCTTGGCACTGAAAAATGCAAAGTGCTGCCTGACACAGGAACTTGAATCGCTTCGGTGACTGAATCTGTATGTCCGCTCGGTCGGAACACTTTAACAATTACCAAGATTGATTTCGCAAACACGCACGGGTTATTCAATTGTGATTGTCTTATATCTACCTTCACATCATCAGACCCATCGGGCCGCTTTCCATCGTAAGTCACCTTAAAAATGTCGAGTGCGGAGGTGCAGGTCTGGGCAAGTAATTCTGGAGGCGAAAAAATCAAGAGCGTGCATATGAATAGTAGCTTCTCACCGAATCGCTTGAATCGACAGGGTGGCTGTGGCCGAAACAACAACGATTTGGTAGCGAAACTTATTCTCCATTTCGAACCTCCTGTTAATGGGCTCATGCTCACTTGAATTGTGCCGACACGGATGAGTCAGCGTTGACCGTAAAGGTACAGGGAGTATTCTTGCCGTTACAAACGCTCGTTGAACCTGTGCCGTTCCCCCAGGCAACAAAGGAGGCACGCGCTGCCGCGGTGGGCGTAAGAGTTACGTTGGAATTGAAAGTAACTGTGTTTGTGCATTGGGATCCACCATTTCCACAATTGATGATCGTGCTGCCGGTTCTGAGCGTACTGGAAACATTTCCGGGACCCCCAACTGTCACCGTGATGGAAAGGGGACTAAAGTTTGCCCGGATGGATGAATTTTGATTCAGAACGACATTGCAATGGATATCGGTTTTACCATTACAGATACTCGCTGACCCTATTCCATTCGACCAGACAGCAAACGCGGTACCCGTTGATGGAACGAGATTAATCTGAGCGCCGTAAGGCTGTGTCGTGGAACAAATTCCCGGGCCTCCCTTTCCGCAATTAATGACGGTAGCGCCGCTTTGACCATGAAGTCCTATGACCTGGCCATTTTGATTACCACCAATAGACACACTGAACGATAACGATGATGGTTCAAATGAGGCAGTGATCGCCGAATTTGCGTTCAGAGTTATATTACAGACCCTCGTGGTGCCGGTACATGCTGTCGTTGACCCGACCTGGTCAGACCAGCCAGAAAACAGAAATCCCGGCTGAGAAGTTGCCGTTAGCGCTATCTGGCTACCGGATAGAACCGAGTTGGAACAAGTATTTGCTCCGGCGCCGCAATTAATAATTGTACTTGCCCCAGCGGTGCCGGTTACGACTCCCTTCCCGCTCCCTTTCACGTTCACTGTAATCGTAAAATTAACGGCTGTTGCATCATGCCCAAGAGCTACAAAGAAAAGCAGAAGTAAGCATACAACGATCATTCTATTCATCGTTCTATTCCTCCGCAGTAGAAGCAATTGCTTTTTTGCAAATGCCACGGGACGTATGAAAACCGTGACATTTCCAACCGCTCAAGCTCCATTCTATCCGTATTTCTTTCCCCACGGCAAGAAATACGGATAGAGGAAGGGGGTCGTAGGCATTTTAAGCGGTTTGTTTCAAGCGAGTCATTAAGCTCTTTCGTTTCTTGTGTGTTTCTTCATAAGTTCGAATCTTTTGCAAGTCTTTCGGAGAAAGCTCTTCTAGTTGCCCCAAAACCTCTTGAACCGAAAGTTTGTCATAGTTTGGAATCGGCAGGCCTTGACCGGCGCGAGCCACTGGCTTCTTTCCACCGCCGGTTTTCTTCAAACTTTGCTCCAAAGCTTTCATGAGGTCCGTGACGACCGGTTTGGGTTTTGAACGATATACGGTGAGCTTGCGTCCCTTAACCTTGGACTCAATCAGCTCTTCCACTCGTTCAATAGATTCGTTTTTATGGCGCTCGGGATGAAATTCTTCCGTGAGATTGTCAATTAGCAGTTCAGCTAGCTCCAATTCTTTGTCTCTGACCTTTCCTTTATCGACCTTGTGCACATTTTTGCGAATTTCATCTTCATAGTGGAGCAGTTGAAGGACCAATCCACCCAGTGCCGGACGCAGCAGCGCCAGATACTCCCGGTCCCTCATAAACAATTTGCCGATTCCAGCACGTCCTTTCTTTTCCATTGCAGTAGCAAGCAGCGCAAACGTTTTTTCCGTTCCCTCTTCTGCCGGCCCAACGTAGTATGTCTTTTCAAAATGAATCGGGTCGACTTCTGAAAGATCGATGAACTGTTCAATGTCAAGGTTCGTGCTGGAATCCGGCTCGATCCGTTCCAATTCTTCCGCTTCAATCAACACATATTTGCCTTTTTCATATTCGAAACCTTTCACCAATTCCGAACGCTCCACCACACGACCGTGATGCGGGCAATAATATTGAAGACGGATGCGGTTGCGGCAAGATTCATGGAGCAGATTGAAATGAAAATCATGCGATTCAACTGCTCGAAATAATTTCACCGGCACGGATACCAATCCAAAAGTAATCCGTCCATTCCAAATCGTTGCCGCCATGATGAACCTCCTTATTATGGTGTCGCTGCTTTTGTGATAAGCACACCAATCAAGAACAGCGCACCGATTAGAATGTGAATAGTGTGATCCATTGTCCCGAGCATTAAAGCGTCCGACTTTTCCTTCTTTCGGGCATACTCACCTCCACTTCGAATTCTGGGGTTAGCAAAGGACGGACAGGATGGAGCGCGAGGCAAATACTTTGTGGTGGTAATTCCCGATATAGTGTAGTGACGCGGGTTACTTATGCGGCGAAAGGTTCGGAAGGATGAAAGCCATCGGCGTTGAATTCAGTCAGCAACTGAAATGCTTTATGAGCCTCCAGGGGAACTGAGAAAAGATACCCTTGCACTTGATCACATCCCATTTGCTGAATCTGGTCCAACTGCTCTTCTGTTTCTACACCTTCGGCAATGATCTTCAGATTTAGTTTTTTGCCCAGGTTCACGATCATACCGACAATTTCAGTGGCTCCTGAATCCGCATCTACGCGTTCCACAAAAGAACGGTCAATTTTCAAGGCGTCGATTGGGAATTGATGGAGATAACTCAACGAAGAATAGCCTGTGCCAAAGTCATCAATTTGAAGACCAATATTCAACGCTTGCAGTTCCGTCAGAGTTTTCAGAACCGATTCCGAATAGTCGATGGCGAAATGTTCGGTGATCTCTATTTTCAGATTTGTTGGCGGCACTCCTGTTTCATTCAGAATGCGCTTGATTTCCCCAACCAGGTCTTCCTCCAATAAATGTTTTGCAGACAGATTCACATGGATCGACAACGAAGAATCAAACGTGTCTTGACACTCGGCAAGTTGCTTGCAAGCCTCCTCCAAAACCCACTTCCCAATCGGCAGCATCAAGCCGTTTTCCTGTGCGAGAGGGATGATTTCGGTTGCGCCAATCAGACCGAGTCGCGGATGATTCCATCTCACAAGAGCTTCAAAACCGCTGATCCTGTTCGTATCCAGTTGAACAATCGGTTGATAGAAAACAGCCAGCTCGTTCCTCTCAAGTCCTTTGCGCAAATCGTTTTGCAGATGAAAAAGCTCGAGAATTTGGGAATTCTGTGTCCGGTCGAAAACAGCAGTGCGGGATTTTCCTAAAGCTTTCGCCCTCTGGCTGGCGGTTTCTGCATCCCTTAATACATTTTCCGCATTCAGGTAACCTGTGCCGCCAGTTACGATGCCGATACTTACAGTTACAAACAGTTCCTGAAGATTCACCACCAGTGGTGATTTCAACAAAAATTGAATGTGACTTGCGTGATCGAGCGCATCCTGAGCACCCTCCACACGGTTCAGAAATACCGCGAACTCATCGCTCCCGAGTCTTGCCACACAGTCGCCATGACGTTTGCATGCTTCGAGCTTTGCGGCAAACAACTGAAGAACTCTATTTCCCAGATCGTGCCCCAGGATGTTGTTTATTTGTTTAATGCAATCGATATCCAGGTGGAGAAGCCCGAATGGTTGTCCCTCTTCCAGCGCCTGTCTGATTCGCTCCTGAACCACAATCCTATTGGGGAGACCGGTCAAGGAATCACGCAACAGATCATCTTTTATCTGTTCCTCTTTCAAGCGATGCAGAAGTTTCTCTTGAAAAAAAGCTTGTTCTATTGCTTCCTGAAGATCTTCCCTGCGACAGGGCTTCTTGAGATACCCATACGGTTTCGAAGCAAGACATCTTTCGACTGTTTCCGAATCTGAAGTACCAGTGAGGAAAATTACCGGGATGCGAATATGATTCTGAATTTGCTCAGCCGCCTCTGCGCCATCCATCTTGCTGTCCAGCTTGACATCCATAAGAATCAGATCCGGTCGCTTTTCTAGCGTGATCTCAATCGCTTTCTCACTTGTGGAAGCAATTTGCGGCACGTCATAGCCAAGATCTTCCAACTCCAATTTTGTCAGTACAGCAAGCACCGTATCATTTTCAACAAGCAGGATTTTCTTTTTCATGAACTTATCTCAACGACGAGTAGATGCCTTTGAGACTGGAATCGGATTTGCGTGCGCCCAAATCGCATCGGTTTTGCGGTAGGGCTGGCTCCAGAGAACTTCGATGCGCTGTCTTTCCGTGTGAAGCAGCGCAACCTTTGCTTTGAAATCCACACTGAGAGATGAGGGCAGCCAGACGTTTTCAAATGCCTGCTGGCGGTATTGAATTCCGATATGATGGACCTTTGCTGCAACTCCAAGACCGAAGGAAACAGGACTCACCAGTTTTGCTTCTGCCCGCACCACATTAAACTCATTGTCGACCCAAACTTTTCCCGCCATTCTTGTCAATAATTTTTCAATTCTATTGCTAGGAGATATTCCTTTCTCTTTCGGTCTGAAACAAAACACATGGTGTTCTCCTTCTTTGGGGAGGAGGGTAAATTTGAAATTTTTGTACAGCTCGGTCCAACGGATTTTTTTGATTTCCGACTCTATTTTGCCCGGTTTCGAATTTTGTTTTGAATTTGCTTTTCTGACATCGTAACAACGCCGCGCTTTGCCGGTCCTGGCATCCAGTTCTTTGCAAGATACGGCGACCAGCTCGTTTTTCGGCTTGTTGTGAACCCAGATTGTCTGGAAATTCTTCTCGTCAACTCTATTGGGCGTTCCCTGTTCCGTTAGTTTTGTCGTGACAATCCGTTGATGGGCGCCATATTCCGCCAGAATCATAATGTCCTGCTTCAGGTTCTGCACGACATTCTGAATCAAGGGATCAGCGCTTTCTCCTCTTATCTGGGCAGGATCAAAAAGGAAGGGGATGAGAACTGCACAAACAGCTGCGAAAGTTTTCATATCACCACTCCTGCAAGCAAGAATAGCCGGAGCGGTATTAGACGAGTATCAAAGAGCCGACGATAGCATGCTCACAAACAACCGCATATTGCTGTCATTCTTTTAATGACAGCAAAGAAAGCCGGTTTACCTGACATTTGGCGCAGGAGGTTCTTTCTGACAAGGAGTCGTCGTCTGCTGAATTCCACTTGCCGGGATGGAAATGCGACGGCTCTTGTCCAGGCATTCGTAAAGGTCATAGGTCAATAGAGCCCAGGAATCACCGATGCATTCAGCTATAACGATCGATCCGATTTGCTTGGCAGACACGCAGCTATCATCTGCTGAAAGAGCCTTGAAAGTTGTGCCGGCGATCTTCGGACGAGGTTGTCCATCACCGCATTTCTGGGCCGTCTTAATCTCCGCCACTCGATATTTTTTAATGGCTCCTTTGGGAGGACATGCATAATAGTTGTCTTCGACAACGTACCAGAAGCCATCCTTCTTATTGCATTCGGAATAGGCATGGCGCACTCTGACTTCTCCGTTCGCGCAGGGCCTTTCCGGAGCTGCCAGACAAACGGTTGACAGGCAGAACAGAAAAAAGAAAGTACAAGAACGTTTGAATTTCATGACAATCTCCTATGTGTCATTCTGTTAAAATCATCCCGACCTTAAAAGGTCCACCGCTTTTCGGGGAAGCTTTGGAAAACTTTTCTTGAACAGTCATTATCTTTAGCGTTCCGATCTTCGATTTTTCTGATCCTAAACTTTCCCCTGTTACAGGATCGACAAGCTCTTCACCCGGCTCAAAAACATCAAACAACATAGCTTCATTGATTCCATTTCTCGTTCCAATATTCGTATAGATCGTATCGCCTTCCACTTTAATAATCCTTCCTTCAAAAGGAACCTTCTCCAGTCTCAGGATAATTTCAGAAACAGCCCAATCGATGGCAAATTGGGCCGCCTTTCCTAACGGCGTCTTTTTGAAATCTTCTTTCCCCAACTGCACCGGCCCTACATTCACGTTAATTTTTGATCCTTTGTCTTGCACCTCTGCTCTCATTCGCACCGAATCTAAAACCTGTCCGGAAGTTGTATCAATGAGTCTCAGGATCAGCGCCACGTGGGCCATCACTTTATTGGATCCCAAGCTTATCCCGCTGATCGTAATCCCCGTGTTTCCCTTCTGCCTTTCCGCTTCAAATTCAGTTACTGCGCCTTTGATCAAAATCTGCGCCGGCAAAAGCCTCCCCTTTTGAGCGGTGCTTGAAGCTGCAGCTCTGCCGCCCGTTGCAAAATCCTGCTCTGTTAAAATGTCCTGCAAGAGTTGACGCTCAATCACTACAAACTTGCGGCTTTGAACTAGAGCATCCGCGAGTTGATCGGCCATTCCTGAGCCAATCAGTCCTGAAGATGGGGAATTATCTTCAAAGCGAGCGACTGCTATCGTTTTTTTAAGCATTGCACGAAACTGGCGAGACACAGACTCGCTCTCTTCGGTTAACGCCTCCGGAGCGACGGTTATTTGCAAGGTGTCACCAGGAACCTCGACATAGTTTTCCGCGCCTTGAATCGCGCTTTTCGGGAAGTTACAGGGAGTAACTTGTATCAGGTAGACCGCTTTGTTAAAGACTTTTTGTCCAGACTTCGGTTCTGCCGGCGGCAAAACAGAAACCGTGACAACAACATCGCCAGGAACTCTTCCCGTAATGACCAGTTGAGGAACGAGATCATTTTTTCGAGGGGCATAAAACTTCGCAGATGCAACGGATGGAGCTGAACTTGAGACTCTATAGCTTTTGGCTTCCGGATTCCTGAGATCGCCAACTGGATCGAGCCAGAGAGCTTCTTCCAGGCAAATTTGGTTAGTTTTTACAACTACTACAGATGGAGGAACCTGCGCAAGACCCGAAGTTGGGACAAAGGCTGCAATGAATAGAGTAACTACTAACTGAATAAGACCAATATACATAAGGCCTCCTGCCAAAACCTAATGATCGAAAACCAGGAAACATTTCAAGAATGCCGGATTTTATGTAAATTACTGGAAAGGCGAAGCAAATTTGAACGATGCCAGTTCGGCGACGATTAGGCTACTTTCTCATCACACTAAAATAGTAGTCCGCAATCTCTTCGAATTCTCCGTTTGTGGAACCAGACAAAGACAGTTCGTAATCATCTGTGGCAAGAATCTTGGCCGGCAGATTTACGCTGGGAGATCCGCCTTCCTGGCTCCAGATATCTTGACCTCCGGCGTTGCGGAGAACCACACGAAACATTTTGAACTTCGTTCTATTCTTTACATCCAATTCCAGACGTACATGATTGGCCTGCGAGGAAATCAGCAACTGCCGGTTTTCGTCTGAAGACCTTACCCTCCCGGATTTCAGCAAGAATCTCAAAGTTATCGGTTCCCCACTTTTCAAATTTTGCGGCAAAGGCTTTCGTTCCATTTTCCACTTTTGCTGAAGATCATTTTGTGCCGTAAGCACTTCTCGAAATTGATTCTGCAAATGCAGTATCTGCAGTATCAACCACGTAAAAGTGCCAAGGACAAGAACCGCTGCCAGGGCCCAAAGAAGATTTCGTTTAGAGGAAGTAACTTTTGCTTCCGGTATGCTAAAGACTTTCTGATTCAAGGCTTTAGCGAATTCAAGTTTGTTCTGTCCTTTTTTAGAAGTAAGAAAACGTTCTTGGAATCGAGCGCGGTAATTCAATGGCAATTTCCCGCTCAGGTAGTCATACATCAGCTCGTCTTCCAGAGCAAGTAGCTTCTCATACGTTACATCGTCCTGAAAAAATTCAGTCTCCACGCTCAATTGATCTGCTTCAAGAAGGTCCCCCAGGAGATAACGGATCAGCCTGTCATCTGATATATGGTTATCGCTCATGGTGGATTTCCTGCGTTACAAAACACGCATCTAAATTCTAATGACATTTATGAAAAAACCGTTTCACTTTTCCGTTTGTTGCAGGCATTTTTTTACGCAATCTTCCAGTTGAAGACGTATCCGGTAAACGCGAATCCGTAAAGCATTCAATGGTACACGAATTGTTTTGGCCAGATTCCTTCTGCGCTCTTTGTTCTTTCCTTCGGCTTGGTGATACTGGAAAAGCAAATAACAGGTCTCCGGCGGAAGAGATTGCAGACAACGGTCCATGCAATCCTGCAGTCTCTCATTCTGCGACCCTTCTTTAGGTGGAGAGGATTTCTGATCCATTGACTGAGAAGAAGGCAACTCTTTTTGTGGTTCTCTCCAGTATTCTTTGAGCAAATTCAATGCGACGCCATGAAAATAAAGATACGGCTTTACCGGAGAGATCTCCACTCCTTCCAGCAGCCTGGCGGCCACACGATCGATTGTACGATCTGCATAATCTTCTGCAAGCGAACAACCGCGCCATTCGAAAAACTTCACGAGTTTTCCGCGAATGGTTTCATATTTCTTGCCCGCTTTCTCGCGATCGTTATCGAGACAGGCCAGAAGTTTATCGAAAGCTTCTTGAGATAAGGTCCGGTCTTTTCTGCGGTAAAGCATTTATCTCCATTCGCCTTGCAGCACAAAAGCTGCCCAGTAATAAGGAGATTCAAACCGTTTTTGATTCCGAAGCGTTTTCTGAGCTGCGCGCATAGCAGCGGCCGGCCGCATCCGCTGACTGCCGAGCATCGCCGTATAGAAATATTTCATCATCTGTGAAGTTGCCTTATCGTCGACTTTCCAAAGACTCGCCACCACACGAGAAGCACCTGCGTACATAAACCCGCGCGTCAGACCTACCAGACCCTCTCCTTTCATTTCCTGGCCCAGAGCCGTCTGACACGCGCTCAAAACAACGAGTTCCGCCCCAAGCCTCAGGTTATAGATTTCTTGCAGCATCAGAAACCCATCCTGTGCTTCACCTTTTTCATTCACAAGCGAAAGCACAAGCCCGGAAAGTTCCGGATGCCTGCTGTTCAGCAAGCCATGAGTCGCAAAATGCACGATGCGGTATTTCGAAATTTCATCGCTTGTCGCGAGTGCCTTGCTCGCTTCAAAATCCAAAGCCTCCCTTCGCTGGTCCGGCGCAACCAGAGAAGTCATGCCGGCAGCCTCTCTTCTGGTTCCGATGAGTCTAGAAAATATCACCTTCCCGGCAATTCCAAAATCTTCGGCAGATCGGAGCAGCGCCTCGTTCTCCATCGGTTCTGTAGAAGCATTGCCAGTTTCCGCAACCCGCGGATCTTCTTTTTCAAAAACCGGATCAGCAAAAACAGCCAGTGTTTTTGTCCCCTTCGTTCGCTCGCGCCGCAACGTAGCTAAGACAGAAGCAGAAGGAAGAATCACAATCTCTTGTTCCAGGTTGGGAAGCGCTGAAAAAGGCACATACTGCAGAACGCCCTCTGGAACAATCAAAAGCCGTTTCTGTTGCGGGAATTTGACGTTGGAAAATAATTGCCTGCTTAGTTTCGTTCCAGCCCGTGCTATTTCTTTGAGATCGCCGTTGGACCGGATCACATCGTAATACTTCCTTGCTGTTTTTTCGATATCGTCCCGGGCAGGCAACTCAAAACTTTCCAGATGATTCTGTGAAACAACCCAGAGATAGCTTCTTTTTTCTCCAAGGGAAAATTCCAGAAGGACCGAATCAGGACCCAAAATTTGATGTTGAATCTCCTGAACGTTTAGCGGTTGTGGATGGGTTATGGCGGCATAAAACGGACTCGCGGATCGGATTTCTGCCAGCAGATCCCGATGCTGACTCGTGAGCGCATCTATCTCTTTTGCGAGCGTCATGAGGTCTTTTGTTTTCTCCCTCTCACCAAGCAAACGCATTTGCCGTTCAGCTTTTGCATTCAAAACTTTAAGGAGATGATTCTCTTTCCGAAGCAGATCTATGCTGACACCTTGCCTGAAATCGACTCCCGCCTCAGCCAACATTTCCAGGAGTGTACGGGCCTTCGCTTTCTCTGCAGCATGCAGCGCGGCAGCATGCAGATCCAGCGAAGGATCGCCCCGATGCAGTTGCATCAGCGCATCGATGTAAAGCTCGTAAGAATCACGTATCGACGCGAAGTAGAGCGATCTCAGATCGGGGCTCGACATCTTGCTCCGGAGCGATTCTGCGATCGTGAGAACGGATTCCAATCGACGCTTTGCTTCTACAAAATTAGCTCTATTCAGTTCGATCCTGGACGCGTTTTGCTGCGAGGTGGCCTCGCCTCGAAGGTCACCTACTGAATGGAATATTGCGCTCGCTTGATCGAAGAGCTCCACGGCTCTTTGCGGTTCGCCAAGCGATGCTTTTACTGAACCCAGACAATCGAGAGTAAGCGCCTCCCCTCGCCGGCTCCCAGAACTGGTCATCAAAGGGAGCGCCTTTTCGCACAAGTCGAGTGCCGTTTGCGCATCACCCAACGACAGTTGAACTCGTGCGATCTGGTTCAGTGCGATCCCCTCACCGTGACGGTCCTGAGCGGTGCGACGGAGCGCGAGAGCATTCTGGAAATACTCGAGCGCTTTTTGCTTATGTCCCAATGACTCATAAACAGAACCTAGATTCGTCAAAACCATGGCTTCGCCGGAACTATTCTTCGTTTCACGATGAATCTCCAGAGCCTCTTGAAATGTATTCAGCGCCTTAGGTTGATCACCGATTAAACTGTAAACCTGACCGATATGCGAAAGAATCACTCCCTCTCCGGCTCTATACCTCACGGAACGCTGTAAATGAAGAGCCAGCTTAAAAAAGCGTAGAGCTTCCTGGTACTCTCCCACGGACTGATGGACACGCGCTATGTTATGCAAAGGGATAGCCTCACCCGCCGGGTCGCCGGCTTCTTTGTAGGGGCGCAAAGCTTGATGGTAATATTCAAGAGCCTTTTGAAAATCATCGATTGAATAGTAAAGGGCTCCGATGTTGTTTAGACCGATTGCAATCGGTGCAGGATCGCCAATTAGACGGCGAACTTCAAGAGACTTTTGCAGGCATTCAAGCGCCTTTTGTTTTTCGCCGATGGAAAGATAAACCGTTCCCATATTGTTCAACGTGGTGGATTCACCGCGGAGATTCTTGATTGCCCGATGCAACGGCAAAGCCTGGCCGTAGTATTCCAGCGCTTTCTGGCTATCTCCGATATTGTGATTCACAAGCCCCAGATTGTTTAACGCAAGGGCTTCCGCTCTTCGATCTTGAGCCTGGCGCGCAGTTTCCAGCGCCTGGTTTAAAAGCTTGAGCGCATCCGGTCTCTCTCCCAAAAAATCATGGACGAGTCCCATATAATTCAAAATATTTGCTTCCCCGCTACGATTCTGGATCCTCCGCTGGATGACAACAGCCTGTTGAAATAGATCGTACGCCTTCTTTTTCTCACCTAATGCATCATGGCTTCGGCCCAGTCCGGCCAGTACAATTGCTTCACCTGTTGCATCCTTCAGTTCTCGATAGGAGGGAAGCGCCTGCTGATAGAATTCCATCGATTTGATAATCAAGTCTTTTGTTCCTGTGCTTCGCAATCGCTCTGCTTCCAGCATCGCTTTCTCCGCGTTGACGCGAATTGTGTCTTGCTGTGTTGCCTCCCGTAATTCCCGAAAGCTGATCTCATACCGGCGCGGCTCTCGATCCTTTTCGAGCGAGCGGATTTCTAATTTGTATTCGCCGGATAGTTGGGGCAGAACCGAAATGGGAACTGGAATTGGGGGCGAAACCGGACTGTAAATTTCCGCAATGGTCGCGGCGTCAGAGGACCTGATTGTGATAACCATGGCCAGATCATTCTCTTTCTGTCTCGCAACAAAATGAGCGAACTCTCCGGCAGAGGAGGTCCATCGATATTCATGAGTCTCGCCGGTCACAATCTCCCTTTCCATCGATTCGCCAAGTTGCAAAGAAAATTGTTGTGCGGGCAGAGCTGCAGGAATCAGAAGGAGGAAGGCTAAAAAGCAGCCATAACGATTCATGAATTCCCCCAGGAATTCTAAGCTGGAGTGCGATTCCTAATTTACATCAACCCAATTTCTATCTCAACTTAGATACGCCCTGAAATGTTTTTTTAGATTTTGTCATTAGCTGTCCTAAGGGAGAACAAGGAGGAAAGTGTTATGAACAATATCCAAAAGCATTTTAGATTTCTCATCGCGATTACAGCTTTCGCTTTTGCTTTTACTTCGGGGATTGGGAACCTCCACGTTTTATATGCTCAGAATGCAGACACGATGTTCAACGGTTTTCCCATCAAAACGTACACAAAGTGTGCTAAACCAGTTCAGGCCGATAAGAAATGTTGCCCGGAAGAACAGACAGAGAAGGCTAATCAAACCACGCAGAAACAGACCTGGCAGCTCGCCGAGAACAAAAACGCGATCACTTGTAAAAAGCCGAAAATAAGAGGTAGGGACACTATAGCCCCTACTCAAGCCAGCAAAGCGACGGAATGCAGTGATGACAAGAAAAACAGTTGCGCATGTCTACTCTTTTTTATTGATAAAAAAGCAGCAACACCCATGTGGACCCTCGTTAAGGGCCCTGGCGGAGAGCCGCTTGCTATCGAGGGAGGCGATTATGCGTGCATCTGCGTTAAAAACGTAGATAAGTTTGGGCTGGATAAATGTAACTAGGAGCTACTTGCAGCGTGTCTGACTCCAGCCGCCGCGGATGGGTGTACCACCGCAATACGTTTTCCCTGCAGTTCCGGGAGAGTTGAGATAATCCAGAATCGATGCGCAACTTTCGCCCGGGGCAGGCTCGACAACGCAGATTCCGGCGTAATTCGGATGCACAAAGCAGCAATTCTGTGAAGACGCCACTGTGGTAAGAGAAAAAAGTAAATAGAAAATTCCAGCTAACATAAAACACCTCTTATCTTATGTAATGTAGTGGCAGAGCATTTACAATAGCAAAATTCACAAAAACACCAAAAAGTGTTACTCGTAATCAGGAGTTGTTAAGGAAAGTAAATGCTCTGCTTCTATCGTAGTTTGCAGAGCATTTTCGACGAAATGCCATGCTCATACTTCTTAGACAGCCTCCCAAAAATCGTAGAGTAGGTTCCAAAAGACGTAAAATGCTCTGCCACTACAACCTCTACAACCTCGCACTGAAGTACACGACGTTTCGGCCGGTCCGCAAATCCTTTCCAAAGGTCAGCACCAGTTCGGGAGCTCCAAAAATCTGTACTCCAGTCTGGATTCCGGTGTCAACAAACCACTGCTTTCCGCGCCACAACTGGGAATCAAAGATTTTCCCAACGTCAAGGAACGGAGTAAGTTTCAAGCGGTATCTTTTCTTATCGACAACGATCTTGCTGATATCCCAGTTCCAAAGAGCATAGGCAGAGGCAAAGGGATTCTCCCCTTTTTTATCGCTCTGGCTTTTATGGGCGCGCAGCAGAAGATCAGTGTCTCTTTCTACACCGAGAACAAAAGATTCATCAAAAGGCACCTCACCGAATATTTTTCCTGTTCGAAAACGGCCGGTCATTGCGAGGTCTTCACCCGCAGGCCGTGGAAACCAGCGCATCTCCACCGAATTTTCCAGCATCAGAAAAGGCGAGGAGAAAGAATGAAGAAGCTTACCCACCTCCGTGTTCAAATTTGATTTCACATTAAACCTTCGCTCCGGAATTCGAAGCAGAGAAAAATCAAAATTTGCGAAAGCCTGAATGACCCATCCTTCCTGGAAAGAAGCCGAAAAGCTACCAATATTGTCGTAGTTTCGGTGTGATACTTTGGCGCCGCTGTTCCATTTCCAATTGCCGTTTACGCTCTCGGCAAGCTCTACACCGCCCTGCCATTTCAAAAGATCCACATCAGGAGCAAGCGCCCATGTTTCCTTTCGCGTATCTGAAAAAGACCGGATGCGCATGTGTGGATGCCTGCCGAACGGCAATGACAAAGAAGAATAAAAGCGATTTTTGAATTCATCCCACGAAATCAGCGAACTGGCGCTGATCGTTGTGCCCTCAATGTTCGGAAACTCCAGCTGGACCGTTTCTGTAAAAACGCCCTGAGCGGCCAGCGTCGCCATTTTGATTTTTGACGAAAATGCGCCCTTTTTTACCGAAGGCCGGACAATCAAATCGAACTTCTCTTCCTTTTTGTGAGGTTTCAGCTCGAATTCCTGTTTTCTAAAAACGCCCATCATCTGAAGTCTTGATTCCGTCGCCAGGTAATCTTCTCGCGTTAATGAGGAAGCCGGCGCCATAACAAGGGCCCTATCCAACAATTCCGGATCTACATCCGGATGAGGTTCCAGCTGAATATTCTCTATGAGTGGTTTACCGAGACGATTCCAGTATTTGAGTGCAGCTTCGAGATTCCCATCCATTAAGAAAAGAGTCCCCAAAAACTGGTTCGCGTAAGAATCGCCCGCATTCTTTTCCAGAATTCTTTGCAGGTACTTCTTGGAAAGCTCACGATCACCCCTGCGGTAACTCATGCTTGCCTGTGTCGCTTCTAAGGCATACTCCACCTGGGCCCAATTTCGCATCGGGCCAGTAAAAAAGGATAGAGCATATAGGTCAGGTCCGAAACAAAAGACAAGCAGAAGGAACAAATAATTTTTCATTGCTCGGGTAACGCCAGTAAGGTCCAGTTCTTTGTTGCTGCCCACCGTTTTTCGAAAGTTGTTCGCTTCATTTTCAATAATTTCCGTTCGGCCGGATCATTCACAAGCACCAGCTCGTTCTCCGGATCTACTCCGGCAACCACCAGAAAATGGAGCTTGCCGGTCTTGCCCTCCGCTTCCAGGGACACAATCAGCGGGCGCCCTTTCTTTATGTGATGCGCCAGGTCCTCCGACTTGCCGGAAAAACTGAAGGTCTGGAATCCATGCTCCTCCAAATATCGAGTCAGGTCCTCAGCGCGAATTCCTTCCTCCGGCTTCGAATAAAGTAGTTGCATGATCCGGGATGGACTGCTTGCTTCCTCAGGAACATGATGACCTTCGGATTGCCAGTATTGCATCACCATGGCAATGCTGGCCGCACCGCATCCCTTTTCCTCCTGTCGAATGAATGGCACATCGATCCAAATCAAGGATAAAAACAGGGCAAGAACCGGAAAGATGCTCCAATTCATTGTTGTTTTTAGTCCGCAACTGCTGCGACAACAACAATGATGGCAACCACGAGCAGCACAATGATCAGGACATTGACGATTTCCCGATCAGATAGGCCGGCTGCAAAATTAGCTTGTGCAACACGGGCTTGAGACGCGAGCCTTGACAGTTCCTCATCATCCAGATTGGGCAGGGCTCGCATTACTTTACCGTAATCGGTACCAGTTTTTGCGATCATTTCACGGGCTGCTTCTGTCGATAGTAGTCCCTTCAATGTGGCAAGATTCTGTTCCCTTTCTTCCCAGGATTTGAGCAAGTCTTGATGCAAGTCTTCCTGAGTTACAATCTGAGTCGCCCGAGCATCAACGGGCGCCAACAAACAAAGACACAGAGCGATCGTCAGCAAAGCTTTAGCTGTTTTCCAAATAGACATGTTTTCCTCCAAATCCCTGTAGCGCGGACGTCCCCGTCTGCGCAGAATCGCAGGCGAGACGCCCGCGCTACTTGAATCGCAGGCGAGACGCCCGCGCTACTTGAATCGCAGGCGAGACCACCCGCTACTCTGGTTAATTACGCTTACCGCCGCCTCCTCGCCATCGCTAACCTCCTCAAAAAATGTAACAGCAATCGTTACACAAATATGCTTGTTTTAGACGAGATTTCGCCTAAATTTCCCGTCAGGATAATCTTCAGGATGCAATGTTCTTGGGGACGTTACTCCCTCATTTTGTTTTTTGGCTCGAAACGTCAGCTGATTTTTCTAAGGAGAGAACTACATGGCCGTAAGCGAAGAGAATATTCCGTTATCAGAGAACAATCTGGAAAAACCTTCCCCTGTTAAACGCGTCAAGGGAAAGAGGCGCCCTGGGGCTGGGAAAAAAGATGACGACCGTTTAGGGCGATTGCTGGAAGCGTTGAAAGCAGCGCGGGACGGGGATTTTTCAGTTCGTTTGAATTCCGGAAAAAACGGGATCATTGGAAAAATCAACCGCGTGTTCAATCAATATACTGAAATGAACGAACGGCGGGTCTCTGAGCTCGATCGCGTTAGCAAGGCGATTGGAGAGGAAGGAAGGCTTACCGAACGCACCACTTTATCCCGCACGAAAGGTGGATGGAGGCAAAGCCTAAAATCGATAAACGCTCTAATTGACAACCTCGTTCAGCCTACGACGGAAGTAGGACGCGTCATTACGGCAGTCGCGCGGGGCGACCTTAACGAAAAAATGAGAATGGAAATCGACGGCCGTCCATTGAAAGGCGAATTCTTCCAGATTGGAAACATCGTGAACACAATGGTGGATCAGCTCAGCTCATTTGCAGGAGAAGTTACGCGTGTGGCCCGCGAAGTCGGAACCGAAGGAAAGCTCGGTGGGCAGGCGGACGTTAGGGGTGTGGCCGGTACGTGGAAGGGTCTGACAGACAACGTGAATGCGATGGCGAACAGTTTGACGTCGCAGGTTCGAAATATTGCAGAAGTCACAACCGCAGTTGCCGAAGGGGATCTATCCAGAAAAATTACGGTTCAAGCTCAGGGCGAAATTCTGCAATTAAAAGAAACCATTAACACGATGGTGGATCAATTGAATTCATTCGCCTCTGAAGTCAGCCGCGTGGCGCGTGAAGTCGGCACAGAAGGAAAATTGGGTGGCCAGGCAGTGGTGCCGGGTGTGGCCGGTACGTGGAAAGATCTGACAAACAATGTCAACTGGATGGCAGATAATCTGACCGGCCAGGTGAGAAACATCGCGGAAGTTACGAAGGCCGTTGCGCAGGGTGATCTCTCTAAAAAAATCACGGTTGATGTGAAAGGAGAAATCCTGGATCTGAAGAATACGATCAACACAATGGTTGATCAACTCAGCGCATTCGCGGCGGAAGTCACGCGCGTGGCGCGTGAAGTCGGTACGGAAGGAAAACTCGGTGGACAGGCGAAAGTAGAAGGCGTTGCAGGGACGTGGAAGGATCTAACGGACAACGTCAACGGTATGGCAAACAATCTGACAAACCAGGTGCGAAACATCGCGGAGGTTACCACCGCTGTTGCGCAAGGAGATCTATCCAAGAAGATCACAGTTGAAGTGCGTGGCGAAATTTTGGAATTGAAAAACACCATCAACACGATGGTCGATCAATTGAACGCGTTTGCATCCGAAGTTATTCGTGTTGCGCGAGAAGTCGGTATGGAAGGGAAGCTGGGAGGTCAGGCCCGGGTGGAAGGGGTCGCTGGAACCTGGAACGATCTGACGAACAACGTTAACTGGATGGCTGATAACTTGACCAGCCAGGTGCGAAACATCGCCGAAGTCAGTAAAGCGATCGCGTTGGGTGACCTATCGAAAAAGATCACAGTTGAAGTCAAAGGCGAAATTCTGGAGCTGAAAAATACAATCAACACGATGGTGGATCAGCTCAGCGCGTTTGCGGCAGAAGTCACACGCGTGGCGCGCGAAGTCGGTACGGAAGGAAAACTCGGTGGGCAGGCCAAAGTGGAAGGTGTCGCGGGCACATGGAAAGACTTAACCGATAACGTGAATGGTATGGCAAATAACCTTACCAGCCAGGTGCGAAACATCGCGGAAGTCAGTAAAGCGATCGCGCTGGGTGACCTATCGAAAAAGATCACAGTCGAAGTCAAAGGCGAAATCCTGGAATTGAAAAACACGATCAACACCACCGTAGATCAATTAAATGCGTTCGCATCCGAAGTCAGCCGCGTGGCGCGCGAAGTCGGCACAGAAGGAAAACTTGGCGGTCAAGCCGATGTAAAAGGAGTTGCCGGCACGTGGAAAGATTTGACCGATAACGTGAATTACATGGCAAGCAACTTGACGGATCAAGTGAGGAATATCGCAGAAGTAACCACGGCTGTTGCGCAGGGAGATCTATCCAAGAAAATCACAGTAGAGGTAAAAGGTGAAATCCTGCGATTGAAGAACACAATCAACACAATGGTCGATCAATTGAGCGCATTCGCGGCGGAAGTTACGCGCGTGGCGAAAGAAGTCGGAACCGATGGAAAACTGGGTGGCCAGGCAGAAGTAAAAGGTGTTGCAGGGACATGGAAAGATTTGACCGACAACGTAAACAAAATGGGCAACAACCTGACCGATCAGGTGCGAAACATCGCGGCGGTGACGACGGCGGTTGCTCAAGGGGATCTATCCAAGAAAATCACAGTAGAAGCGCGCGGTGAAATTCTCGAGCTGAAAAACACCATCAACACAATGGTCGATCAATTAAATGCGTTTGCAGCAGAAGTTACCCGTGTGGCGCGTGAAGTCGGCACAGAAGGAAAACTCGGAGGTCAGGCAAGAGTCGAAGGAGTAGGCGGTACGTGGAAGGATCTAACGGACAACGTCAATTACATGGCAACCAACCTGACCGATCAAGTTCGCAACATCGCGGCAGTCACGACGGCCGTTGCTCAGGGTGATCTATCCAAAAAAATTACGGTGTCTGTCAAAGGAGAAATTCTAGAGCTTAAGGACACGATCAACACAATGGTCGATCAATTGAACGCGTTCGCATCCGAAGTTACACGCGTGGCAAAGGAAGTCGGAACGGATGGAAGACTCGGAGGTCAGGCGGAAGTGCGCGGAGTATCGGGTATCTGGAAAGATTTAACAGACAACGTGAATCGCATGGCAACAAACCTGACCGATCAGGTGCGAAACATCGCGCTGGTGACCACTGGAGTTGCCAATGGCGATCTTTCGCAGAAGATCACGGTCGATGCACGCGGTGAAATTCTGCAGCTGAAAAACACCATCAACCGGATGGTGGATCAGCTGAACGCTTTCGCGGCGGAAGTTACACGCGTGGCGAAAGAGGTTGGAACCGATGGAAAACTGGGCGGCCAGGCGGAAGTAAAAGGTGTATCCGGCACGTGGAAAGACCTCACGGACAATGTGAACGCCATGGCCGGCTCTCTTACTTCGCAGGTTCGCGACATTGCCAAAGTTACAACCGCAGTCGCGAATGGCGATCTTTCGCAAAAGATTACGGTCGATGCTCGCGGTGAAATTCTGCAGCTGAAGGACACCATCAACAAAATGGTGGATCAGTTGAATTCATTCGCGTCGGAAGTCAGTCGTGTGGCTCGTGAAGTCGGAACCGATGGAAAACTGGGCGGCCAGGCGGAAATCAAAGGAGTTGCCGGAACGTGGAAGGATCTCACCGACAACGTAAACAGAATGGCCAACAACCTGACCGATCAAGTGCGGAACATCGCCCTCGTTACGACGGCTGTCGCGCAGGGCGATCTATCGCAAAAGATAACGGTCGATGTGCGCGGTGAAATTCTGCAGCTGAAAAACACAGTCAACACAATGGTGGATCAGCTCAATGCATTCGCAGCAGAAGTTACGCGTGTGGCCCGCGAAGTCGGAACGTTTGGAATTCTGGGTGGCCAGGCGGCGGTGCCTGGTGTTGCCGGTACATGGAAGGATTTGACCGATAACGTCAACCTGCTTGCTGCAAATTTAACCACGCAGGTTCGCGCTATTGCAGACGTTGCCACCGCAGTGACTCGCGGCGATCTGACACGTTCGGTTGCCGTGGAAGCCATGGGTGAAGTCGAAGAATTGAAAAACAATATCAACCAGATGATTCTGACTTTGAAAGACACAACGCAAAAGAATGTGGAACAGGACTGGTTGAAAACGAACCTGGCAAGATTCTCCCGCATGTTGCAAGGACAACGCGACCTGCAAACAGTTGCACAGAGCATCATGTCTGAGCTGACGCCGCTGGTCTCCGCACAGCATGGTGTGTTTTATGTCAAAGACTCCGAAGGCGGACAACCGATGTTGAAACTTCTCAGCAGTTACGGTTACAAAGTGCGGAAGTCCGTGGCCAACAAATTTCAATATGGCGAAAGTCTTGTAGGACAGTGCGCGCTGGAGAAGAAACCGATCCTCATCACGGACCCTCCCAAAGACTACGTCAAGATTAGTTCCGGTCTTGGAGAAGGAACGCCACGGAACATCATTGTGCTTCCGGTTTTGTTCGAAGGACAGGTTATGGCGGTTACCGAACTTGCTTCGTTTGAACACTTCAGTCCGGTGCATCAACTCTTCCTCGAACAATTGATGGAGAGTCTCGGCGTTGTTTTGAACATGATCGGCGCCAGCATGCGCACGGAAGAGCTCCTCAAACAATCGCAGGCGCTCGCAGGAGAATTGCAAAGCCAGCAAGAAGAATTAAAGCGCTCGAATGAAGAACTCGAAGAACAAACACAAGCGTTGAAAGCATCGCAGGAATTGCTTCGCCAGCAACAGGATGAATTGCAACGAACCAATGAGGATTTGGAAGAGAAGGCACGCTTGCTTTCGGATCAAAAGAAAATGGTCGAGACCAAGAACCGTGAGCTGGAACTGGCGCAGGCCTCCTTGCAAGAAAAAGCAGAACAGCTCGCCATCACCTCCAAATACAAATCCGAATTCCTGGCCAACATGTCTCACGAACTGAGAACGCCTCTGAACAGTATTCTTCTTCTTGCGAAACTGGTCTCCGAAAACAAAGATCAGAATCTGACAGTAAAGCAAGTCGACTATTTGCAAACAATCTTTGCCTCCGGTAACGATTTGCTGGGGTTGATCAATGAGGTTCTAGACCTTTCCAAAATTGAAGCAGGCAAGATGGACATACAAATCCAGGACTTCGACCTTGATGACATTCGTTCGTTCGCTGAAAGAAGTTTCCGGCAAATTGCAGAACAAAAGGGACTGGATTATGAAATCAGAATCGATGAAACGGCTCCGGGAATCATGCGGACCGATCCGCTCCGCCTGGAACAAGTGCTGAGAAATCTGTTGTCCAATGCGTTTAAGTTCACAGACTCAGGCAAGATCGAGATGAACATCAGCGCGGCTCCGCCCGCAAATCATCTGACCGCGCCAACTCTGCGTGACTCGCAAAACGTGATTGCCATCGCCGTTACTGACACCGGTATCGGCATCCCCAAAGACAAACAACGAATCATCTTTGAGGCGTTCCAGCAAGGGGACAGCGGATCCAACAGAAGTCACGGTGGAACCGGTCTTGGCCTCACCATCAGCCGCGAAATTGTGCGTTTGCTTGGTGGCGAAATCCATCTTTCCAGCGAACCGGGCGAGGGCAGCGTTTTCACACTGTATTTGCCAGAGAAGTACGTAGCCGTCACTCCCTCTCTTGACTCCCAAATTCCCGGCTTCAGGAGGCTGGAACAAATGCTAACTGATGTGACCCTTCCACAAGATCTTTTCACACAGACTGAATTTCTGGATGACCGGTACGAGCTCCGGCCGGGCGATAAAACTCTACTGATAGTGGAGGATGATGAGAATTTTGCGGGCATACTCGTTGATATCGCCCATCAAAAAGGTTTTAAAGTGATCCTCGCTCACAAGGGGGACACAGGCCTGGCGCTGGCGCACGAATTCATTCCGGACGCCATTCTTCTGGATATGGTCCTGCCTGTCCTGGATGGTTGGACCGTCCTGACCAGGTTGAAACATCATCCGCGAACGCGTCACATTCCTGTACAGATTATTTCGGTGTTGGAAGATCGCCACCGGGGTCTTCAGCAAGGCGCTTACGCCTACATGATGAAACCTGTTTCGCCCGAAACACTCGATAACGCGCTCGATAAAATCGTCGATTTCATCAATCGCGGAATGAAAACGCTTCTTGTGGTCGAAGATGACGAAGCGCAGCGTAAAGCAATAGCCGAATTGATCGGCGCTACCGATCTCGATATTGTTTCAGCCGCCACCGGAACTGAAGCCGTGGAAATCATGAAGCGGCAAAGAGTCGATTGCATGGTCCTGGATCTGAGTCTTCCCGATATAGACGGCTTTGAGCTACTGGAAGAAGTAAAAGCCAGATACACAGAACTGCCGATCATTGTCTACACGGGACGCGAGCTGACGGAAAAAGAGGAAACTCAGCTGAAGCGATATGCCGACAGTATTGTCATCAAGGGTGTGAGTTCTCCGGAAAGGTTACTGGATGAGACTGCGCTGTTTCTGCACCGCGTGGAGTCGAAACTTCCCAAAGAAAAAGAGCAAATTCTCGCGCAGCTGCACGATCAAGATTCTGTCCTGGCAAACAGGAAAGTTTTGATTGTCGATGACGATGTGAGGAATATATTTGCTCTTACGAGTGTTCTGGAGAATAGCGTGCCTCAGGATCAACCCATGAAAATCCTGTTTGCAGAAAATGGCCGTGAAGGGATCGAAATGCTGGAAAAGAATCCCGATACCGATCTGGTTTTGATGGATATCATGATGCCAGGAATGGATGGCTACGAAACGATCCGAGAGCTCAGGAAAAAAGAAAATTTTCGCCAGTTAGCAGTCATCGCGCTCACAGCAAAAGCAATGAAAGGGGACCGTGAAAAATGCATGGAGGCTGGCGCATCGGATTACATCGCAAAACCTGTGGATGTTGAAAAGCTATTGTCGTTAATGCGTGTTTGGCTATACAAAGGAGACGGCCAAAAGACATAGGATGAAAGTAGCGCGGGCGTCCCGCCCTGCGTAATGCGCGCAGACGAGACGTCCGCGCTACTTAATTCGAGGTGATTGTAATGCCGCAGAATCGCATGAACAGGGTCCCTGACAGACGACCGGATAACGATCTGGCAGCGATAGAAGCGCGCCTTCTTCTGGAGGGTATCTACCAGGTTTATGGTCTGGACTTCCGTGATTATTCTGTCTCTACCATTACCCGTAAAGCGACTGAATATTCGCACACAATCGGACTTCCAACGATCTCGGCATTGCAGGAACGAGTGCTTCATGATCCACGCGCTCTAGAACGTTTTCTCTGGGAACTATTCGTAACGACCACTTCCCTGTTCCGGGATCCTCAATTTTACGCAGACGTTCGCACAAACGTTCTTCGGTGGCTTCGGACCTATCCTTTCATCAGAATCTGGCATGCCGGATGTTCAACAGGGGAGGAAGTTTATTCGATGGCGATTCTTCTCCATGAAGAGAATCTGTACTCTCGCGCCCGTATTTACGCTACAGATATTCAAGAAGAAGTTCTTACTGCGGCAAAGCAAGGAAGGTTTCCTGCAGAACGCATTCCGGAATACAGCAACAATTATCTGGACGCCGGCGGTAAAAGTTCCTTCTCAGATTATTTCATCGTCAAAGGAGAGGAAGCCATATTTGATCGCGCTCTCACGCAAAACGTAACCTTTCAATTGCACAATCTGGCTACCGACCATTCCTTTCAAGAATTCAATTACATTCTCTGTCGAAATGTTTTGATTTATTTCAACAAAGAATTGCGCAATCGTGTGCATAACCTTTTATTTGAGAGCCTCTGCCCTCTCGGAATCTTGAGCCTTGGTGAAAATGAATCTCTGTACTTCACTTCACACGAGATGGACTACCGGAATCTCAACTGCGGTTATCAGAAAACCAGAGATTAGCAAGTGAACGACATACATCAAGTAAACATTTTGATCGTTGACGATCACATGGAGACTCTCGATGTATTGGAAGCTGTTTTAAAGCAAGCCCATTACAACATCGTAAAGGCAACTTCGGGAGAAGAAGCATTGCGCTGGCTTCTTCGACTGGATTTCGCATTGATTCTTCTTGATGTAAAACTTCCTACTTTGAGCGGTTTTGAAGTGGCCCGTTTGATCCGGCAAAGAGAAAAAAATCGCTACGTTCCCATCATTTTCATAACAGGAGTCACAAAAGACGCTGAGTCCATTTCGCAGGGCTACTTAGCGGGGGCCGTGGATTACCTGATGAAACCGGTTGATCCCGATATACTCCGGGCAAAAGTTTCTTTCTTCATCGACATTTACATCAAACAGGAAGCGCTCAAGCAAGCCGGTAAACACTTCACCAGCTTGTATGAAACAGGAAATCTTATCGTTTGGCGCGCGGACGCAAGAACCATGAGATTTCAGTTTGTGAGCCGGGAAGCGGAAAAAATTCTGGGCTACCCGGTGGAAACATGGTTGGCGGATGAAAATTTCTTTGTATCCCACCTTCATACGCAGGACAACAAGTGGGTAATTTCTTCGATGTTAAGAGCCGCTCATGAAAGAATTCCGGTGGAAATTGAATACCGTTTGATCGCGCAGAACGGCGAAACGCATTGGTTCCACAACGTTGTCCGCGTACCGAAAGATGACGAAGATTCATTTGAATTGATTGGAATCATGCTGGATGTTTCGGAAAGGAAGGAAGCCGAAGAAGCAATCCGTCTTGCAAATGAAGAACTGGAGCGGCGCGTGAAAGAGCGAACCGTGGAATTGGAGGAAGCGGAGCGATCGGCCACAGAAGCCAGAAGCCGTTATCAGGAGCTTGTCGAAGGACTCGATGCCATCGTATGGGAAGCGCTTCCGCGGAGCTTGACGTTCATCTTTGTCAGCAGCCAGACCGAATACATTCTCGGGTACCCGGCCAGCCAATGGACGGAAAATCCGAGGTTCTGGAGAAACATCATTCATCCGGATGACCGGGACAGGATTATCAGAAAATTCACGGAAATTGACCCCTCCACCAAAGACCGGGAACTGGAATACAGGGTGATCACCGCAGACGGCAGAGTGATCTGGATGAACAATATCATCGGACTTTACCAGGCTTCCGGTGAACACAATGAACGCTTACGTGGAATCATGATCGATATCACAGAAAGAAAACGCATGGAAGGCTTGCTGAAAAAATCGGTGGCTGAAAAGGACCTTCTTTTGAAGGAAATCCATCACCGCGTGAAGAATAATCTACAGATCATTTCCAGCTTATTGAACCTCCAAAAGAATTATGTATCCTCCATAGAATGCCGGAGCGTTCTGGATGAAAGTCAAAATCGAGTTCATTCAATGGCCTTGATACACGAAAAATTGTATCAAACGGAAAATCTCAATCAGATTCATTTCGCGGAATACATTCGTGATTTATCAAACTTCCTGTTCCGTTCCTATGGTGTGGATCCGGAGCGCGTGAAATTGAATGTGGATTCGCAGGCGTTCCTCACCATTGACACTGCGATCCCCTGTGGATTGATTGTAAGTGAACTGGTATCCAATGCGTTGAAATACGCTTTTCCGCAGCGTGAGAACGGCGCGATTTCAATCGAAACAAAACAGAAGGACGGCGTCTTTGAACTGAAGGTTCAAGATGATGGGGTCGGTTTTCCTGAAAATCTGGATTTCCGAAACACGCAGTCGCTCGGAATGCGGCTGGTAAATACGCTTGCCAAACAGCTTCAAGGAAGCATTGAAATGAACCGGTCACCCGGAACCATTTTTCGAATCCTCTTTCCGAGCCAAATGCCGGCAGGCATCATGGCGGAATAACCAATTTTACCAAATCCGAAATTACAAATAATATTCAACGTCCAAAATTCAAGGACCAAATCGCTTGCGAGGGCTCGTTTGAAAATTGTAAATTTGAGGTTTGAATATTATTTGTAATTTCGTGATTGAATTTTGGAGCTTATAATTTCTTGATGCCGGATTCGTTCAGTAAACGCGTTTATCAATTCCTGGAAGCTTACCCGCATGCACACCGAACGGAACTCACCAGAGTGCTGGCTTCAAAAACAAGTCTCAGCACATCCGGCTTCCCTTACATTTCGCAGAGTTCCTTTCAACTCTTTTTGCAAGAAGTTCCTCATCTTTTTGCATATGGAAAAGATTTACTGGACTGGCTCGCCAATTTAGAAGAAGGGTTAAAGCACTCACATCCGTTTCAAAAAAGTGAGAATATCTCATTGCAAAAAGCGATTTTCGTTCTCCGGAACGTGGTTCAGAGCGCCGGGATTTGCGCACCACCCGATCACTGGATACTGAAGCACATTCTCTCGGTGCATTCAAAACTCGGCATGGTCCAACTTTTTCTGGATGGTGGATTCATTGACCGGGACGAGCTGGCAGACAAGCTGGGAGTCGATCGCAAACACCTGAGCTGGGACTTGTCTTTCTTGCATTCCCGTGGCTACTTACGTTGCCGCGGTTCCCGTTACTCACTTGCGCAATGTTTTCAAGCCGTAGACATCTTTCAAAAAGCCGAATCGCTTCAGGAGAAATTCCTAACCGACATGGTCGATCCGATCGTAAAGGTTATACAAGGCAATTCCTCAAGCACAGAAGAAAATCTGGTTCGCGAATTTTATAACTATCCCGAAACGGAACACATCCACAAAAGCTGGCAGGCGGATCATTTTCAAGTTGGAATCGGATACCGGCTGGTTCCGACCGTTCTCTCTTTGCGCGTTCTGAACATCGCTTCGACTGCCGAACCGGGTGTAAAACTCTCGGGTTTCTTTCCAGAAATGACCCGGCTGCTGGAAGATGCCGGTGTTCTTCAGGACGACTCAGTAACTGCATTCGGCGCGCGCATTTTGAATCGAGGTCCCGGACCGTTCGGAATCATTCATGCATACGTGCCCTATATGCGCGAGCTGGAAAACAAGTTGCGCGGAAAAGCTACAAGCACTCATGTGCAAAGGACCAAGAATATTGCCGCCAGCCAGGCTGCAAACCGGAAGACGTTTGAGATGGGGAACGACAGTCTGGACCGGTTTTGCAATGAGCAGAGTTTTGACTATCGCGTTTTCATTGAACACGCATTAGGCCAGGGGGAAGCAACGCGCCAGCGATTGGAAAGAACAGGCGAGGAAAACATGCAGTATTTCGGCGCCGATCTGGAAGATGCAGCGATCGATGCGGCTTTGGAACTGCAAAAACAGAAAGTCCTTCCAGCGAACATGATCTTTGTGCGCCGCGCCGATATTGCAAATCCTGATGCAGTGATCACAGCAGTGAGAGACAAGGGATTTTCGACTGTCGATGCCGTGATGTTCGTGGGCAATGGATTTCATGAGATTCGCGGACAGACGAATGCAAAGATCATCGATGTATTTAGAAAGTATTGCGAAGCCGGATTTTTGCTGATCTTCACGGAGGAGTCCGCTCTGGGAGATCACGATCTGCTCAGCACGGGATGGAACACTTATCATGCAGGATTTCGATACGTTCACGAGTTGTCCGGACAGGGATTGCGCCCAGCCGCGGGCGCAGACCGGGAAGGCCGTTACAGCTGGAAAATTTGCGCATCCCTTGGGGGTTACGCCGTCCTGCCCAAATACTCGGCCCACACCCGAACGATCTATCCTTTTCCGCGAAAAGGAGGATATAACCCTCCGATTTCCATGACCTATTTTTGCGTACCGGAAAGCCTTGCCAGGAAACTGGGTTTCTATCCGCTCAGCTGGACCCGTTCGTAGTTAAACAAAGTAGCGCGGCCGTCCCGCCTGCGCCCATTACGCAGACCAGACGTCCGCGCTACTTTGCTTGGCCCACTCGTCACAGAATCAACCACACAATGCCGTACGAAATCACCCTTATCTAGGCGCTACTGGCGACATTGGTTATAGGTGCTTTTTGATACCCGCTTTAGCTTGCAATCTCTACCTTTGGCTTAGAGAAGGAGATCGTGATGAGAGTAATGATTTTCAGACCCAGCAATCTCCAGACGGCAATATTCTTCGCCCTTTGCGTAACTGTCGTGGGGATAGTCGTTGTATCGGGTTTCCTGGTGATTGGCAATCTCGTTTGGATGGAAAGACAGATCGACGAGATTACATGGCAACTTCCTGCAACGATTTACGCCGAACCTCCCACGATTTCTCCTGGTAAAGTGATTTCCAAGGATTGGTTGATTCAATACCTACAGAGACTCAATTACGTAGAGACTTCAGCAAAAAACATACAACCTGGGCAGTATGTGTATACCAAGCGAGAGGTTTTGTTTCGAAAGCGCCCATTAGCAAATGAAGAAACAAAGCCAGTTCTTGTGACTTTCAACAACACAAAAATTCAGAAGATTGTGGATGCAGCCGATAACATGAGGGTTGATCATTACACATTGGAACCAACACCGCTGGCAACACTCTTTGGATCAGAATGGGAAAAACGCACGCTAGTAAAGATAGAGGACCTTCCGAAACACGTTCTGGATGCAGTCGTTGCGGTCGAAGATCGAAGGTTTTACAAACATAGCGGTGTTGATGTGGCTTCGATTGGGCGAGCTTTTCTCAATAACCTCCGCGATGAGGGTCCGTTTCAGGGTGGAAGCACAATCACGCAGCAACTAGTAAAAAATCTGTACTTAACTCCTGAAAAAACAGTGCGCCGGAAAATGAGCGAAGCAGCCATGGCCGTTCTGATGGAAGCAAAGTACAGCAAAGATGAAATTCTGGAATTCTATTTGAACGAAATTTATTTAGGGCAACAAGGCCCTGTGAGTATTAAGGGAATCGGCGAAGCAAGTAAACTTTATTTCAAAAAAGATGCGCGCCTTCTAACCATACCTGAAGCTGCGACGCTTGCCGGTTTAATTCAAGCGCCCAGCCGGTACGATCCGTACCGACATCCGGAAAAAGCAAAATTGCGCCGCGATTCCGTTCTTCTCGCGATGAAAGATGTCGGATCTCTATCTTCGAAAGATTGTGAAAAATACATGAGCTCAAGTCTGGAGATTAAACAACCGGATAGAGCGCACAACAGGGCTCCTTACTTTTTGACATATTTGAAAAAGCAATTGAAAGAACAATTCTCTTCAAAAGCTTTGCACGAAGAGGATTACAGGATCATTTCGACTCTTGACTACGACATGCAGCTTGCGGCTCAGCAAGCGTTATCGGAAGGTCTTGCATCAATCGACAAAGTTCGTGGAAAACGTGTTCGGGGTCGCGTGCAAGGTTCCTTGATCGCTATCGAAGCTACCACGGGAAAAATCAGAGCCTTTGTGGGCGGCCGAAATTTTTCGGGAAGCCAGTTTGACCGTTTGACCCAGGCTCACAGGCAGCCGGGAAGCAGCTTTAAACCATTTGTATATGCGGCTGCGTTGGAAACTGCTTTTGACTCACAAAGCCGGTTTTACACAACATCTTCACTCGTTGCAGATGAGCCGTGGAGCATTCAAATCGACCGGGCCACCTGGCAACCGCAAAATTACAATGGAAGTTTTAACGGGATTGTCTCACTGCGCACGGCTT
>JAKEFK010000163.1 GCA_022616075.1 bacterium | reverse complement strand
GGAACCAGCGCCGGAATGGCCATTATGAGCGAATTCGTTTATGCAGCTCTGAGCTCCAGCAGCCTAACCTCTGAGGAAGGACTGTCGAATCCATTCCACCGCGACCTCACCTTGGATCGAGATTTTCTTTCATTGCCGAAATTGAGCGGCATTATCACAGATCAACATTTGGAAGAGCGCGATCGAATGGGTCGCACAGTTGCGTTTCTTGCCCGGCTCGTAAAAGATGGCTGGACGTCGCAAGGTAAAGCAGTTGCTGCCGATCGTGAAACAGCTTTGCATTTGAATCCCGTTGATGGCACTGCAGAAGTTTTTAGCCATGCGAATCATAGGACACCTTACGTGTATTTCCTTCGTACTCCTGGGCCGCCGGAAGTATGCCAGCCTAAGACGCCGTTGACTTACAGAAACATTTCTGTTTATCGAATCGGACCGGGTGGGACGTTTGATCTGGATACATGGAGTGGTAATGGTGGGATTTCCTATACACTGAGTGCCGAGACCGGTATCTTGATATCTTCGAGAGGCGAAATTTATTAGTAGAGTTTCACTCCTTCAGTTCCACGATACCGCGATCGATCAATCGTTTGAGGAGACGGAGAGCTTCGACTTCTTTCATGGGTGTGATTGAAACGATCGATCTGACATCCCAGATTCCATCCAGTCTGCTCAAGATGAATCCTTCTTGTGGAGTTAACTGAACGGTTCCCAACTCTTCAAAAGGAATGATCACGTGAGGAATCTTGTCGGGCTGCAAATGATGACTGTACAAATCACGGATTGTGTCCTTTTCAGCGCGGTCAATCAGGGGAATCACTTCAGACAGATATTCTCCGGATTGCGGTTCGATTTCACGTAAGAGGTCGAGCGCTTCTTCTGAGCGTCCCTTCAACAATTTCTGTTTCGCTTCCGACAGAAGCTGAGTCATCGAGTGATCCCCTCCACGCAGTCGCGATTCCACGTGTGCTTCCGCGACTTTCACAACCTGCAAATAACCGGCTTCGAATAATGCAAACAGGACACGGCAAACCGTGTACTCGACACCATGAACCGCCGTGGCAATATCTTCAATGGTTCGCCTTCCATCGACCTGCGCGTAGATCAATCTTGTCTGGGGATCCGTTTCGTCCAACGCCAGTTCCACATCCGGCACCCGCTCAAGGACTATATTATTTGTAGGAAACGATTTTCGCATCCTCTCCCACTCATCTCTTCTAAGAACCCCTTCAAAAATCATGGATTGAGGATCGAGTGAGATTCGCACAAAAATACGGTTGATAAATTCATCGGCATAAAACGTGAACTCGCCTTCATCCCAGAGAAACAACGTGTAGATCGTCTCCTCGGTCTTCATCTGGAGGAATCGCACCATGTCCTCTTCTTTGACCTTGCCTCCCATCACCAGGATTTTCCCGAGCATCATCTTGCTCGAGCGCTGAATTTCCATCGCTATCCGGAGCTCCTCCTCAGTAATGATCCCCTGACTGACGAGAAAATGGCCAAGATAGTCCTTTGGATCGGAAGAAGAAGAGGAGATGATTCGTCCTTTTTCAAAAAAAATCATCTTCAAAATTTGAACGCGTCGTATTTGGAGTGTTCCGGTGCTCTGATTGGCGGAAATAAACTGTAAGAGATCCCCGAAGGACATTGTATTGAGATTTCCGGAGAGACTCATTTTGATTTGAGTATTGTGGCAGTTTTTTCCGACAGCGTCTATCGAGATTGCAACTGACTGTTGATCATAAAAACCGCGGAGTTGAGGCGAGAAATCTTTCGATTTCGTGTCTGGATTGCCATCATATCATCGAGGGAAGGTTGATCACCACGAATGCCAGTCAGGAATCTTTCCAACTCAAATCGAAGCTGCTTCAACTCCTCCGGAGCCATCCGTCGAAGCAAAGTCGTGTTCAGCAAGATGTAGCCTTCGCACACATCTCGAGCCATGTTGTAGGCGCTACCGCCTAAAAATGCCATCAAATCCCCTCAATGGACGGTACCAGATTCGAACTGGCGACCTCCTCGTTGCGAACGAGGCGCTCTCCCAGCTGAGCTAACCGCCCATTCAGGGCTCAAAGGCTCAAGAGTTGTCGCCTTTGAACCTTTCAACTTTTGAACCCTCATATAGCGTACTTTAAACCGGAACCTGTAATCAAGATTACAACCCTTTCATTTTTTTGAACAACCTCGCGCGCAACCAGCTCCTGCAGTGCTGCCCATGCAGCGGCAGCCTCGGGAGCAACGAACATTCCTTCCTCTTGGGCGAGTTCCTTCCAGGCTTTTTCGATCGCTTCATCCGTAACAGCTATGGCCGTTCCTTTTGATTCTCGAACCGCGCGAAGAACCAAAAAATCGCCAACTGCTTTCGGAACTCGAAGGCCGGATGCAAATGTAAAAGGCTCCTCTACTTCCGGCGCATGGTCCAACCCCTGTTCATATGCCTTCACGATCGGGGCACACCCGCTTGCCTGGACGGCAATCAAGCGAGGAATTTTGGATCTTGAAATCCAGCCAAGCTCCCGCAGTTCATGAATTGCCTTCCATGCACCCACGATACCGGTGCCTCCACCCGTAGGAAATAACATCACGTCCGGAAGATTCCAGGAAAACTGTTGGGCAAGCTCATACAAAATGGTCTTCTTTCCTTCGACGCGGTAAGGTTCACGTAACGTGGATACGTTGAACCACCCTTTCTCTTTCAACTCGGCCATCATCAGGTTTCCCGCTGTCGTGATGAAACCCTCCACCATTCGAACAACTGCTCCGTATGCTTCGCACTCTCTTGCAAAAATCGGTGGAGTATCCTGCGGCATGAACACATGACATTTCAACCCGGCTCTCGCCGCGTAAGCTGCAGCGGCGCCACCGGCATTTCCTGCTGTTGGCAACGCGATCTCGCGAACACCAAGTTCCTTCGCCTTGCTGACGGCCAGAGCCAGTCCGCGCGCTTTGAAAGAACCGGTCGGATTCAAAGATTCGTCCTTAAAGTGGAGCTCCTCAAGGCCGATCGAATGTCCCAGCCATAGACTCGGCAAAACGGGTGTAAAACCTTCGGAAAGGGTCACCATGTTTTCCGGATTTCTCACAGGCAGTAATTCCTTGTATCGCCAGAGGCTGTGTGTACGAAAACTGAAATCGTCTCGCGAGACCACACGCGCGATTTCCGGAAGATCATAACGCGCAAGAAGCGGCGCTCCGCAGGCGCATAAATTCTGAACCTTTTCCGATGAATATCGCGTCTCACAACGCGAACATTGCAAATCCTTCAAATAGCTGTTCATTGTTAAGGGCTAAAATATAACATACTAAAATCCGGATATGTTGACACCAAAGTTTCGAGAGCTGTTCGAAGAGTATCACCGCAAGAAATGGTTTCCGGAAAAATATCCGGACCCTTTTGGTGAATTTATCGATTACATCTCCGAAGGAATGGTAACCGATTTAATCACCGCCTGGGAGCGGGAGAAGCGGGGCGCGTACCTGGATGTGGCACGCGCCATCTTGCAATTATTGCCGGAATTTCAATTCCGTGAAATCTGGAACGATTACCGCAAAAGCTTATCTGAAAAGCTGTCCGGCGATGTTCTTCCGGAGTTTGCTTTTTTCTTTATAAGAAATTCTTCCGAAGAAAGATCACTGGAGCTCTGGAACGAATTTCAAAAGTGGAATGATAAATGGGAGCCCATTCTCTCCGACTGGGCGCGTTCCATGATCGAATTTGAAGCGGCTCATTCAGACTTTCAAAAAGCATATGCGCAACGAATGCAAATCCAGGAACAGGAGGAGAGTCACTTGCAGGCAACCCGTGAATTATTCACATGGCAGTTCCGCTCAAAAACTCCGGCGAAAGATTACCTGGAGCTGCTTCGTTACTTACAGCTCGAAAATTGGAAAACAGTCGCTGATTGGAGTGATCTTCCTGCTCTTGCAAAAAGCATTTCGAGCGACTGTGGGATCGCTAAAACACCGGTGCTGCAACGAGCCGAAACTGCGGCGATTCAATTTCTTTTCCCAATCCAGCCACCGTGGAGATTGGTGCTCGAATATGGCTCGGCCTCCGGACCGTTGGATGCGATGCGTTTCCTCGTGGAGTTTGGAAAAGGAAGTTTTTATGCGGGAATGAACCCCGAGCTTCCGGTTGAAGAAAGGATTTGTGGAGATCCGTCCCTTCCCTGGTTCTGGGGATATTTGTTCGCATCTCTGCTAGCGGATGCAGCGGCAGTAAAAAAGTTCCTCGGACTCAAAGCAGAAGCGATTGCTGAAGATACAAATTTCGTCATGGAATGCTGGTTTCGACATGACGTTGCTCTCTCTATTTACAGGAACCGCGCACTAACCGATTGGAAAAACGTGCAGAGTCATTACACGAATTTGTGGGATCTTGCCTACCCGGTAGAACCTCCACTCTTTCTTGCAGCGTACGAATTGTGTCATTCTACAGAATCGGTTTATCGCTGCAACGCCCTTCGTCATTCACAAAACGTCAGAAAACATCTGCAAAGCAAATACGGGTACGAATGGTTCCGGAATCGAAAATGGACCGACCGCGCCAGAGATTACTGGTGGGAAGGCTTCCGGCTAACGACCAGCGACGTTCTCAGAGATTTACACATCGAAGAGTCCAGCTGGTAAATTCCAAATAATACTCAATCTCCAATTTCAAAGTCTCAAACCAGCTGGCGGGGAGTTTGTGAAACTTGGAATTTGGTTCTTAATTGGATAATTGGATTTTCGGATTTGTCATTTGGAATTTATTCGCAATTTGCGAATTTATTCAGCGCGAAGAGCGCTGACAATCTGCAGTCGAGCTGCGCGAACGGCGGGAAAGAATCCGCCTATGATTCCCATTACTGCGGCGAAAACAAAGGAAGAAAGCACGATACCGGGATTGAGCTCAAATCCGAATGCGAGTTCCGAAAAAGTTGCGAAGTTGATTGTAGAAATCGTCAGATATTGCAGGAAGGAAGCGAGGAACAAGCCGAGTGCTCCTCCAAGAAGTGCGATGAACAAGGCTTCGATCAAAAATGCTGTCAGGACGCTTCTTCTTTTGAAACCGAGTGATCGCAGCGTTCCAATTTCCACGGTCCGATTGGAAACGGCGGCATACATCGTAATCATTGCTCCGATCATTGCGCCGAAGCTGAAAATGATTGTGATTACCATCCCCAGAGCCTTCAAGAATGTTCCAAGTCCCTGCGCCTGTTGAGCGAAATACTCCTTTTCCTGCTTGAACTCAAATCCTTTCAGCCGCGGCTCGCTTTCAAAACGAGTCTTCAATCCTGCGGTCTGAGTTGGATTCGTCAGCCTGACTGTAATGATGTTATATGCTTCCCGATTGAACGCGGCCATCATTTGCTCGACGTCTCCCCAGATTTCCGATTCAAATCCGGACTTCTCCGCGTCAAAAATACCGACAACGTGCCATTCACGCGAACCAAATTTAATTCTCTGCCCCACAGAAGTTCCCTGGAACCGTTTTGCAATGGAGCGTCCCACGATGATTTCTGTTTTCCCCGATTCAAAAATACGTCCTTGCGTAATCTTGACCTGGCGGCGCAATGCAAGCGCCGTCTCCGGCGAAACGCCCCGCACAATGACATTTCCCATATCATTGGTTCCGTATTTCAATAGATTGATGATCACAACCATATCGGTGGAAGTGATGGGTTTCCCATCACCGGTGCGGGCAACCTCAGGAAATTGCTGGATCAATCGCGCAGAATCACGGTCGAGGATGCTCAAAACATCGGACGATGCGGCTTTGCGAAGCACAACCACGTTATCGTCAGAACCGGTCGAAACCAGGGTCTGCTTCAAGCCATAATCGAGCATCAAAACGGCAGCAAAAACGAACACCACCAGCGCAATACCTAGCAAAGTCAACAAGGTGGTTAATTTGCGCGTCCAAAGATTCCGGTAACTGTAACTAATAGGTATTGCCATAATTAATCAATGTGTCGCAGACCATCCACGATCCGCATTTTTGAAACCCGTAACATGGGAAACAGCGCCGCAAGCAAACCCACGCACAGAGCCGCCAGCGCGCCCCAGATAAGAGTCCAGGTTGGATCCGGCATAATAGGAAAAATAGTGGGAAACGCATTCTGAAACCCGTTCGCCGCAGGAATAGAGAGCCCAAGTCCGATTGCACCCCCCAGCAGCGAAATCAGCAATGCTTCTCCGGAAATCAATCCGGACAGATGCGCGCCGGTAAAACCGAGTGTTTTCAGGACCGCGTATTCGGTTGTGCGCTCGCGTGCCGTCATCGCAATCGTGTTCGCCAGAACCAGAAGAATGATTCCCACAATCACGAAAGAAATAAAATTCATTGCAGTAATGATGGCGCTGTACATGGAAATAAAGCTCTGGTTAAAGGCTTTCTCGGTCTCCGTTTTGGTTTCGGCAGGAGAGTTTTTGAACAACGCATCCACTCTTTCAGACACCTGCGCGCTTTGATTCATGTTTTGAACCTTCACCACGTACCATCCGATCCGTCCCGCTCTTTGCGGAAAAGTCTTCAAGAGGTATTCGTTGAGGTACTCCCAATCAAAATACATGATGGTCTGGTCGGAAGTGCGATCGCGTCCTTTGTAGATGCCGCGAACAACAAACGACCACTCACCCGGATAGATATCACCTCTGATCGGGATCGTATCACCCAGTTTGAGATTGTGCTTCCGCGCTGTTTCTTGCCCGATGACCACTGCATTCCTTTCCTTCCGGTACGCTTCGAATTGCTCAGGAGAAACCTGGAACTCGGGATAAATCTTGAAGAAATTGTCAGAATGGATCGCCATTCGCGGGAAAAAATTTTCAAATTTGTTTGGATCCTTATAAATCCCCTGGAACCAGACGGCATAAGTAACATCCGCAACTCCCGGCACATTCCTGATTTTTTCCATGTAGGTTTTGGGCAGCGAAAACACAAAGGAGACGGCGTGCCGGGTGATCAGGCGATCGGCTGCAGAAGCATCCAGGCCGGCGTAGAACGCGCCCACAACCATTCTCAACAGCGCGAATGCAAGAATGGCAATCGCGATCCCGAAAACGGTCAGGAAAGTCCGCAACTTATGCCGCAGCGCATTGCGAAAAATGAGCCGGAAGAATTTCATTGCAGCTCGCCTTTATCCAGTTGCCGGATTACATGCGCTTTTTCAGCGGCATGCGGATCGTGAGTCACCATGATGATCGTCTTTTTGAAATCACGATTCAACTGCTCCATCAAACTCAGGACTTCAGCCGCAGATTTTCGATCCAGATCTCCGGTCGGCTCATCTGCAAGCAGAATCGTTGGATCGGCAACAACGGCACGCGCAATCGCAACGCGCTGCTGCTGACCGCCGGAAAGCTGTCTGGGATAATGCTTCACGCGATCCGACAGGCCGACGATTTTTAAAGCGGTATCCACATGATCCTTGCGTTCTTTCTTCGATAATTTCGTAAGCAATAAGGGCAATTCAACATTCTCGAACGCCGTGAGCACAGGCATCAAGTTGTAAAACTGAAAAATCATTCCAATGTGACGCGCTCTCCATTTTGCGAGCTGACTTTCACTGAGCTTGCTCACTTCGTCGCCAGCCACTTGAATGCTCCCGCGCGTGGGCCGATCGATCCCTGCAATCAGATTCAGTAGCGTTGTCTTACCGGATCCGGAAGGTCCCATCAACGCAACGAACTCCCCTTCCGGAATGGATATCGTTATGTCTTCCAAAACGGGAATTTCAATATTCTCCCTTCTGTACGCTTTATAAACGTTTTGAACTTCAACAATCCCGGCCATTTTCTACCTCAGCTAACCACTTTTATTTTTGTACCGTTTTTTAACTCGCCGTCAGGATTCAGCACAACCTGATCGCCCGGGGCGATACCATCCAAAACTTCCAATGCGTTGCCCACCATCTTATCGACTTTCACGGTTTTCTCGACCACCTCTTCTCCTTTTACGAGAAAGACGACCTTGGAGTTCTGCCGCTCTACGACCGCAGCCGGATCAACAAGGATTTTCGGCTTTTCTTTGATCTGAGTCTCTGAAAGTTCCTCTGTTAGAAATGCAACTTTCGCGCTCATCTCCGGAAGTACCTGTTCATCTTTGTCTACGAAACGCACTTTTGTAAGAACGGTGGCTTTTGCGCGGTCTGCTGTTGGAACGATCATATGAACAATACCGCGATAACGTTTTTCGGGGAAAGCATCCAGAGTAATCTCGCATGGCTGCCCGACCTTTACACGCCCGAGATTCGATTCTGAAACATCCGCTTCCACCTGCAAAGATGTCATGTCTGCCATCGAAACGACTGATCCTTTTGAGTTTCCTGCGGAACCGAAAGGAGCAACTATCTCGCCCACATCGGCATTCTTCGTGAGCACGGTTCCGTCAAAAGGCGCGCGAATGTACGTGTTTTCGACTTCCACTTGCGCTGCCCTAACGTGCGCTCGAGCTGATTCGACATTTGCAATTGCGCGTTTGTACTGTGCATCGGCTAAATCAAATTCGCTTTCCGCTACCAGTTTCTGATCCACAAGCATTTTCTTTCGTTGAAAATTAGATTTCGATTCTCCTAAAGAGGCGATCTCCACCTGCAAATCTGCTTTCGCCTGCGAAAGCGCAGCATCCATGTCCCGGCTTTCGAGTCTTCCGAGCACCTGCCCTTTCTTCACTCTAGTCCCTTCCTCTACAACCAAACTTTCCAGTTTGCCGGTTCCTTTAGAAGCGACCTCGGCTTTCCGCTGAGCCACCACATAACCGCTCGCGTTCAACACAGAACTTGCTTGCGAAGGATTACTCACAATTACGGTCGTAACCTTGACCTCTTTAGCGGGTTTAAGTGGCCCTTGATAAAGCAAGTACACAGCAATCGCCAGAACCGGCAGAATCAGCAGCCATAGGAGTTTTTTCAGACCACTCCCACTGGACTCTGTGGTCGTAGATTCCCGGTTGATCCTGAGTTTGGCCAATTCGCTCATGGAAGGTTTCGCAAATGTGTTATTCTACCCATCCAGCAAAACGGAAGCAAGGAACGGGGAAGTAACGGCTACGATAAAACCATGAAAATCATTATCAGCGGCTCATCCGGTCTTGTCGGATCCGCCCTTGTATTTAATCTGATTTCCGATGGTCATCAAGTCTTCAGACTGGTTCGATCTTCAAAACAGGACGGCATTGTTTGGGATCCGAAACAGCCGTTTGCCGATCGCTCAGTCCTCGAAGGATTCGATGCGGTTATCCATCTTGCCGGAGAAAGTATTGCTGAAGGACGATGGAACGAAGAAAAGAAAAGAGCAATCCGGGAAAGCCGCGTGTTGGGAACCCGACATTTATCAGACGCAATTGCTTCATTGAATTCTCCTCCGAAAGTATTTGTTTGTGCGTCTGCCAGCGGTTACTACGGCGATCGCGGAGATGAAATTTTACGGGAGGAAAGCCCTCCCGGAACCGGATTCTTGCCGGACGTCTGCAAGGAGTGGGAAGCAGCCACCCAAAGCGCAGCGGACAAGGGAATCCGCGTGGTGAATACGCGATTCGGCATCATCCTCAGCCAGAAAGGAGGGGCTTTACCCAAAATGATCACTCCCTTCAAACTGGGAGCCGGCGGCAGAATCGGATCCGGCAAACAGTACTGGAGCTGGATTGATCTGGACGATGTAGTCGGTGTAATTGAACACTGCGTAAATAATGATGCGCTGGAGGGTCCTGTTAATACGTCTACGCCGAATCCTGTAACGAATGCCGTGTTTACACAGACTCTTGCGCGCGTACTGAAACGTCCTGCGATTTTCCCGGTGCCCGCGTTCGCAGCGCGCGCAGCTTTTGGTGAAATGGCGGACGCTCTTCTGTTTTGCAGTTTCCGGATGCAACCCGCAAAACTAATCGCATCAGGCTATACCTTCGCTTATCCTGATCTGGAAAGCTCACTGCTTCACTTGCTTATTTAGCTGGCGACAAACTCTTCCAAACGATTCAGGCAGCCACCCCACCCTTTATTATGTTCATCCCGCGCGTTGGAATTCGGAAAATGGCGATGGGTCAAAGAAAGCTCGGTCCCTTTCTCCCCACGGCTGAATTCAAGAGTCACTTCCGTTTCGCCATGTTGGGGTTCCGTTTCCCATTTCCAGCTGAAAACGAGTTTTTGCGCCGGAACCACTTCACGATAGGTGCCCTGCACGATGTGCACTTTTCCATCGGGAGCCTGCATCTCCACGCGATACTGTCCGCCCGGTCGAACATCCAGATGGTGGACTATCGTTTTGAATTCTTTACTCGGCGCGAACCACTGGCTGAACTGCTCTTTTTGCGTCCATGCGTGGAAGACTTTTTCCGGCGTCGCGGAGAAGCTTCTTTTGATTTGTAAGACTGTTTCTGATTCCATTGTTTCTCCTGTTCCTTCAAGAAGTTTTCCAAACGGTCCAGCCCCTGTTGCCAGAAAATCCGGTAGCGCTCGATCCAGTCGGAGGCGTCCTGCAGCGGAGCTGCGTTCAGGCGGATCCGGTGAATACGCCCCATTCTCTTTCGCGCGATCAGATTCGCATTCTCCAGCACACGCAAGTGTTTGGAAATTGCCGGAAGTGATATTCGAAACGGCTCAGCAAGCTCCTGAACGGAAGCTTCCTTGCTCGAAAGATGATTCAGAATCGCTCTTCGCGTCGGATCGGAGAGGGCCGCAAAAGTCACATCCAGGTTTACAGAAGTCATGGATCATTTCACTCGTTCTAACTTGAATGAATGAGTTTCCGTTTTTCCTTGATCACTCCAGGTCCACGCCTGTGAGATATGATTTTCATCCTCAACCGTGAAGGTCATTCCATGCATATGTCCGGCGTCAGCAGATTTCAGATTTGTGGCATCCACAAAACGGAATTCAATCGCCTTACCATGCTGCGCTCCGGCTTTCATGCGCGGCTGATTATTTGCCATGCAATAATGAGTCAACATCACGCTGTCGCCATCTAAGTAATAAGTGGTAACCATCGGGGGGTCGGC
>JAKEFK010000162.1 GCA_022616075.1 bacterium | reverse complement strand
CTGCCACTACCTGTCAACGGATATAATAACCAAATTAGAATATGAACTGGAGCTGGACGCGAAATTCGTCGAATTTGGTGTCTCTGGCTTCATTTTCGATTCTTCTATAATCGCCCTGAAGCTTGAGATTGTGTTTGTTGTAGAAGTAGTTGAATGCGATTGCCCATTCTTTCAGGAAGTCATCGTCTCTATCTTCATTTGGATCAATTCGCTCATAACGTCCGGCGACTTCAATTTTGCGCTTATAAATGAAGTAACCGCCTTGAAAAACGAATCCGTTGACATCTGCTTGGGTACTGGCAACCAAATCGTCGGTCTGCCTAAAGAAGTGTTCGTAGAATACAAACAGACCTTTGTATTTGAAGACCGCATCAAAACCGTAAGTATCGTGGTCTCTGTTAATCGCAACAGCTGTGGCGGTTGCGCCGACCGATTGATGAAAGATATCGAATTGAGCGGCAACAGCAAACAGCAGTTTATCTGTGCTTTCGAAGTCGCTTTCACTGTATTTCACATCGCCCCAGGGCTGAAATGTTACGCGACCGTTGTACTGATATTCGCCATCGCCGTTGAAGCTGATGGTGCGGCCGTTTCCATTAAAAATCCCAAGGCGCCAATCGATCTTGCCGTTCATGGGATTCCCCCACACTTGAAAACCAATGTCACGGCCACGAGCAAAAAGATTCGACACAGCGGATCGATCAACAAATTGCTGGCTGCCGGACGACGTGAGCTCCTGTCTGCCAAAAGGCACTTTGTATTGTCCCGCTTTGAGCATCAAAAGTTTTTTGCCTTTGGTAATATCAAAATTCATGTTAGCGTCTTCCAGCACATTCGCGCTGTCGGCCCAGTTTAACTGCAGTTCATAAGTAAGGTCTTTGTTGTAGAACCACCCATCGAATTTTGTTTTTGCGCGGCGAATCCGAAAGGTTCCAATGCTATCATCACCATCAGATCCTGGAAGCAGAGTTCCAAGAACTTCCGACTCAGTCCAGCGGACCTGAATCCTGTTGGAAATATTCAATTGAGCGAGATCCGTATCGATCGTTGTTTTGCCGTCTTTCCAGGTCACTTTCAATACGGGTTTCTTTTCTTCGGGAACGATCAGAACTTCGGCAGGCAGATCATGCTTGAAGTTGTATAAATGGATCGCTTCATTACTGTCGAACACCATCGTTTCCCCGTTGGGACCCGCGCCAATGCGTGTAATCGAAACACCCATCTCTCCGCCTTCTTTCCACATCTTATATGCTTGCATGTTGTTGAAGACGTAAATTTTGTTCTCTTTCTTTTCTTCCACATAGAAGGTTCCCTGGGCAATAGCTGATTGTGAAAATAAAAACAGTACTGCGAAACAAACCACAGCAAAAATCACGCGAACCACTGTGGTTCCGTTACCCTTGCCATCAATCGTTTGAATTTTCATTCGCTTTGTCTCCTGTAAAATTTGAACTAGCCGACAGTCTAGACGGGCTTGATTTCTTGCGAATCAAGAGTTTGTTTCGGACGTGTAAAATCAATGTTTTTATCATAATTCCGCAGGCGAGACGCCCGCGCTACATTGTTGCGCTTATAATCAAAGCACGTATGGCAGTGCGCTGGAAGATACTTCTGCTAATCTGTGCGGCCAGTTTTGTTTCTTACGTTTTGCGAACGAACCTATCGATCGTTGGTGAAACGATGATCAAGGATCTGGGACTGACTCAGATCCAACTGGGGATCATATTTTCAGCATTTGCGTGGGGATATGCAATTTTTCAGTTTCCCGGCGGCGTATTCGGAGACGTTGCCGGTTCGCGGAAAGCGGTGACCATCATTGCCATCCTGTGGGGATTGTTGACGATCCTGACCGGAATCGTACCGGGCCGTTCTGTTGCAACACCAGCGACCATCCTCACCATTCTTATCGTGGTGCGCTTCCTGGTTGGAGTTTCACAAGCTCCGATTTTCCCGGTCATCGGAGGCGCGATTGCCAACTGGTTTCCCGTTTCATCCTGGGGCCTCCCGAACGGCTTGACCAGCACAGCGCTGACTCTCGGCGCCGCGGCCGCAGCGCCGCTACTGGTGTTGTTGATGAAAGTATACGGTTGGAGGGAATCCTTCTTTATCACAGCGCCCCTTGCATTTTTGATCGCGGCCGTCTGGTGGCGATACGTCAGGGATCAGCCGGCCGATCACCCTTCCATCAGCGCAAAAGAATTGGAATTGATTCATGCAAACAGGCAAGCTCAGGTGGAAGAGAAGGGAGTCTGGAAACGAACGCTCAAAGACCGCAATGTTCTATTGCTCGGCGCAAGTTACTTCTGCACAAACTATGTTTTTTATCTGTTTTTCAACTGGTTTTTTTTCTATCTGGTGGACGTTCGCCGCTTTGGAGAGGAGCAAGCCGGCTACTTCACTTCCGCGCAATGGATTGTCGGAGCAGTGGGCGCAACACTGGGCGGATTTTTATGCGACCATTTCGTCAAACGATATGGCGCCCGTAACGGATACCGCCTTGTTCCGATCCCAAGCATGATCCTTGGAGGATTGTTTCTGTTGATCGGATCGGTGGAAAGCGGTCCTGTTGCGGCGGTTGCGCTGCTTTCTCTTTCATTTGGATGCACTCAGCTAACCGAAGGATCCTACTGGTCTGCAATCGCGTCGGTGGCGGGTAAACACGCGTCTTCAGCCGGCGGGGTATTGAACACCGGCGGAAACGCGGTAGGTGGAATTGGAGCAGTGCTCGTTCCCATCACAGCTGAAAGGTTCGGGTGGCCCGCCGCTATGTTCACCGGATCGATTTTTGCGTTTGCAGCAGCGGTCCTCTGGTTTTTTATCCGCGCTGATGTTGCAATGGCGCAAGATCCTTCAGCAAGATCGGCGAAAATCGTTGAATAGAAACAGGAGAAAAAATAGGATTGAAGGAAACGATGTTTTTCAAAATTGCTCTGAGGGCCTGCTTTGCTTTGATTTGCTTGTTTTTATCCGGATGTGGCATGCCTGAAAAACGAGAACTGAGAGTACTGACATCAACGGCTATTACATCTCTGGATCCTCATACGACCGACGATTCAAGCACACTTTCATTCCTTTCCAATATTTATGAGCCGCTCGTAAGTTCAACCGAGAGCAATCAGGCTGTGCCCGTTCTTGCAATTTCGTGGTCGAATCCAGATGAGAATACCTGGCGATTTGACTTGCGAATGAACGTCCGGTTTCATGAAGGATCGTCTTTTACAGCAGAAGATGTGAAATATAGCATTGACCGCGGCACCCAACATCCGCAATCATGGATAAGACCGGAGCTTCCCCTAATGCGTGTTGTGCGAGTGGTGGACGCTGATACGGTTGAGATTGTGACCGAGAAGCCAGCGCCACTTTTACTGAATAACATGACAAGGGTGCTCATCGTTCCGAAGAACTCAGAAAACTACTTATCGAAACGCTGTAATGGAACAGGTCCTTACAAGCTTGTAAAGTTCCAAAGGGACGGGACGGTTGTCCAGGGCTTTCTGAATTACTGGAAAGGCAAACCATACTGGAATCGTGCCGTCTTTGTTTCAGATTCCGATCCAAATCAACGAATAAACGCCATACTGAACGACAGGGCAGATGTGATCGATCACCCTCCAGAAGAGGATTTGCCACGATTAGAAGGTGAAAAAAAAGCGCGGGTTGTCCAGAGCCCTGGACTAAAGATGACCATTCTCGGATTTCTCGTGAAGGATTCTTCAAATCCTTTTTCCGATCCTGCAGTGCGCAGAGCAGTAGCTCTGACTATCGATCAGCAACTACTGATCAATGAAGCAT
>JAKEFK010000161.1 GCA_022616075.1 bacterium | reverse complement strand
TTTTGAATAAAACTCTTCCGCTCGATCCCGGCCAAATCTCCTGTATCGCGTACAGCCCTCCACAGTGATCATGGAACAAATCTACCAAATTCCCATCGGGTATCAAAGATACCTGCTCGCAACCCACAAATCTACAGTATCCTCTTTATGATGCGGTCTGTGAAAAACTGGAACCGGATACCGTTTTTGTTGTCTATGGCTGGAACGATCACTGGCTCGCATTCGGTCGCCCTGACTCAAAGCGGACGGTTCACCTGTTTGCAGAAAATTTGTACCAGAATATTCGAACTGTGCAAGCACTCCGAAAAACAATGACGTTCTTCAATGTGATCTCTGACAATCCTGTAAGCCAGGTGCGTGTCTCCCTGGATGAGTACCGGGAAAATTTAACGGCCATCTTGAAAGTTTTTCAGCGATCGTCAATCCCGGTGATTTTTGTTACTGCACCAACCTCTCACTATCAGTTGGTGCTTGCCGGGTTTGTGCAAAACAATTTCTTACGATGATTACTCCCGAAACTCGAAAATATTTTCCTTTCCTTTTCATCGCGCTTGTGCTGTTCCCGGTAACGATCCTTTATGCACGCATCCTTCTCGCTCCGTGTGATGACGCCTACATACTGCTTGTTTATGTGCAGAATTTTCTTAAAGGCAACGGTTGGACCTACAACGGAACGAGGGTCGAGGGATTCAGCACAACGCTCTGGCTGGTAATGTTGACCCTCTTCGGGTTCACGCGAATTCCTTTACCAACTCTTGCGCAAATGCTCAGTGTGTTATCCGGTTTACTTTGCCTTCTCGCGACTTACCTGCTTGGAAGAAAAGTATCGCTTGAACCGCAACGGGCAGTTCTAGCATGTTGTCTACTCGCAGCAACAGGGGATTTCACTTTTTACATGGGTACCGGCCTCGAACAAGTGTTCTTCACAGCCGTGGTGGCCTGGTGTGTTGGGCTTTCCATTACCGAAAACCACGCAGCTCTTTTGCGTTCCTTTCACTTCCCGCTTGCGCTTGCAGCAATGATTCTTACAAGACCCGAAGGCGCTCTAATTGCCGCTCTGATTTTGCTCTGGCTGGCAATCTCTACGCGAACACTTTTGCCTGTGATTCGCTGTGGCATCGTTCTTACATTGATGTTGGCGCCCATTTTGATCGCGAAATGGCTGTATTACGGCTACTGGCTTCCCAATACGTATTACGTAAAAAGCCACGCCGGCCTCGCCAATTGGGGAAAGGGAAAAGGGTACGTCCTTTATGCCTTCCATCGATACAATGTGATCGTATGGACATTGTTTTTGCTCTTATTTGTTTCAGTCCTGCAGCGCCGATTCCAGCAGATCCGGCGAGTTTTCCCATTGTTGTTGATCAGCGCCGTTTGGATCATCTCGGTAGTGATTCAGGGAGGGGATAACATGGTTGGACGGCGAGTATTACTGCCCATCCTTCCTCTGGTATATGTTGCGCTGGTGGGTCTTGCTGGTTCTGTCCGTTTTCACTTTGCCGCTGTTTTGACTGTTGCCCTCTGCGCTTTTCTCGTGCACTCCTTCTTTTCGGACAGACCTGTCATAAAGCATATTGAGGGATGGCGGCGCGAGTACGTAACTCGAATGAAAGCCGGCCAGTACTTGCGCAATCACTTTCCGCCAAATACTCTCGTCGCATTGAATGCCGCCGGCATCATTCCTTTCTATTCTGAGCTCCCGACAATCGATATGCTCGGTTTAAACGATCCGTACATTGCGCATCACGGAAAACGAGACCGGAGACTCGACTTCGCGCACCAGGCAGGTGACGGAGCGTATGTTCTTTCGCGCAAACCGCATGTGATTCTCTTTAGCGGCTCCCTGGCAAGATTGCCTTCTCCCAAAGTCATTGGTGACATGGAAATCTGGTCATCAAAGGAATTTCATGAGAATTTTGAAATGCAAAAGTGGCCAGGTATCGGCTTTGCATACGTGAGAAAGTATCGTTGATAACTCCCCCCTTTATAAAGGGGAGAATCACTCTGGAGCCTTGTGTTACACGATACTAGCCGGGCAACTTCTTCGCTCTGTGATTCTTTGCGGACCTAACAAGAAACTCCAGTGAATGTCCGGCATCTTTCCGGACATACTCACCGGAAGGGACATTGACTCTATTGACCTGAGTCATATGCTCTTCGATTGCAATATAGTCTCGCAGAAATCTCGGGTCACTGTAGAAATCGGCCTTGTAGGCCCACCAGCTATGCGCGCGGATAAAAGTTGGTTTTGTTCTCTCAAACACATAGTCGTAGAAAACTGTTTGTTGTTTTCCTAGAGTCCGTGCAATCGTTTTGTCCGTTAATCCGGCCAGATCATAGATGCGAAGATTTAAGTAATACATAGGAGCGCCAACATCCGGAGTGAGAAGCGAAGCTTCCTTAAGGCCCAATGCAGCGGCGTATTTCTCAAACGGTCTATGGTTTTTCACATTGCTCAATAGCGGATAAGTAGGCCTCTTTTTGAACTGCAGGGTGTGGTTGGCAAATCTGACCGCGCTCGCGCCTACGAACACCAGGGCAATGCAGATAGCAAATAACGTTTTCGCTGGATTTTTCCAGCGTGGTACTTCTTTAACAGTCTCACCCAGAGCAAAAAGATAGATGTAAAAAGGCGCAAAAAATGCAGTGGCAAGCCTGTATTCGGGCATCCAATCAACCGGAAGAAGCATATAGCTGCAAGATACAACGAGTAGCATGAGCAGAAGAATAAAATGCTGCCTGGTAAACAATTTTAAAACAGCCATATAGACACTGATTCCGATTATCGAGATCATGAATAGACCGGCACCAGCAAAAATGCTACTAAAAAGTTTATAGAGCTTCGTATATGCTGCCGGCCCGATGAGCAGTAAAGAGATTAAATTCTTGTGATAAGTTGTCGACTTTGCAAAGAACGTGTTTGGGAAAATCTCACCGAAGTAAAAAAACCGGAAAAGAATAAAAATAGCGAATAATATCGTATATATTCCGGCATAGATCAGGCCAGAGCGCATGGCGGTAGCCAGTGGCCGCTTATATACCAACACATCTGCCAGTAAAAAAGCCGGGAACAAGGCAAAGAAGAGTACTCCATCAGGCCGGGTTAGAGCACAAAGAAGAGCTATTACCGCAATGATGACCGGTACTCTTCGCGAGTAGTCAGGATTCAAGCTAAATTGTATTGTCTTCCATAAGAGGAGGGCGGTAAGAAAGGCAAAGAGAGCGTTTTCCAAACCGGATGTCGTCCATACCACAAACGACGTATTGATGCTGAGGAGAGCCAGGATGAACCCGGTACCCAAATTGGGATGCTTTGTAATCAATTTGACAGTTTTATGAACAATGAAAAAGCAAACGAAGACAAGAATTGCGCTAACGATCTTAGGTGTCAAAATTGGGTGGAAAACGTGTGCCTGAAAAAAGGGGGTTAACAAAAGAACCCAGGCGAAATTGGAATAACCTTCCACTGGCGGCACTGCGGGCTGAGATACCAATCCGTGGCCATATGCCAGATTGCGAGCGTAAACAAATGAAATAGCTGCATCATCGACAATCCAATTTCTGAAAAGCAACGCATGAAAAACATAGATGATAAACGGTACGGCAATCGCAAGACATGGACTCCAAAATGTCTTTCGGGTCAATTCCATACTTAAACAAGCATCAGATCACAATGGACTTCGAGCGTCAATTTTGTGAATGATGGGGTAATGTCCCAAAGTTGTGTTGCTGTATTTCCCCCCTTATAAAGGGGGAGACGAAGAGGGGGTTGTCCTATTTGAAGGTTGATCAGGAGCATATTGTTCAAGATCAGAATGGAGTTCGAGCGTCAATTTTCTGAAAAGACGAAACAAGGAAGGTTTCGAAAAAGATTCAGCCAGCTTCTGGTACTCACTGAAGTAACCCTGGTAGTAATGTTGAGATTCTCGTACCGAATCTGAATGTAACGTCGGGATCGAGCCATGCTCCAGAAAAAGCTTCAATCGTAAACAACGTTCCACCCATGAATCTACTTCGAGTTGTTTGTACCAGCCCGGGTCAAGGCAGGTAATGAAAGCACGGCTGGTAGGAAACGGAAGAATGGTTACCGTTTGATCCAGTAGACATCGAACGAACGCTCCCATCGAGGGAGCTGTAATCTGTTCGAAAACATCAGTGCCAAAAGCCAGCGCTCGATTTTGCATCAAATGAGTGTAGTAGAACGGATCGAAGAATCGGAGCATGTAATCGAACATCTTGAAGCTGACGAGGTGAATGGAGCTGCTGGTTTGCCCCAGTTGTCGCTTCAATACTCTAATGCAGTCGTCCAATTCGCCTGGATTTTGCGGAACTGACAGTACAACTATTTTTCTATACTCACCGAGATAAACAGATTGAATGAGCGAATGAAAGGGCTTTAATGCCGTGTCCAGCGAATATGCGTTTTGACTCGAAATTCTCCTGGGTGGAGCAACCTCAGCCTGAATAGGAGCGCCGGGAGGCACAACCATTGATTCCAACCGCTGATTCAGGCTTGCGATTAAAGCACTCAATATCTCGTATGGATTTTCCTTCTTTTCGAAACCATCAGCATTTGCGTAGCGTATGACTTTTTTGGAAATTCGCTGCAATCCCGCGACAACAATCGGATTCATCTGATGCGTGAAAAACCGCCTTTGAAAAAAATTGAAATACTGGAGAAGTGCATGGTTGAAGGAATCCACAAAGTTATCTTCTGGGGTGGCCTTCCTGTTAACTTGTAGATCACCCATAGCGTAAAGGAGTCTCCAGGACTTTGATTCTTTGCCACGGATTGTGAATCTCGTCCAGGAGGAGATCTGTTTCGAATCAAGCAAATCAATTTCACCAAGCATTGGGAAAAATCGTTTAAGACGTTCAACCCGCCGCCAGAACGAAACGGCGAAAGCAAATTCCTCTTCGGCTGTATTTCCGGGCTCAAACAGCACTGTCAGATCAATGTCACTGATGCCGGGTACCCAATCGCTCTCCACGAGTCCATGGCGTAAGTAAACACGTTGGATCTTGGGGAATTCTTTGCAGATATGCAAGAAAGCGCGAACACCCGCGTAATACGGGAAACGGTTCATTGACGAGAAGGGCCAAACGTCATTTGTTTTCAAAACCAGGTTTCTAATGAAATCTTTCATAAAAAATGTTATAAGAACCGGTTACTCTGTTGTTCGAAAAGTATATGCATGATATTGAAAAAACATAAAGAGGTTCACAGAACCGCCCGGGGGTGTTGCCAGAATTGCATTAAAGGCGCTTCCTGGTTTATGATGCAGAAAAATCTCGACCATTGAAAGTTGTCATTTCGAATTTCTCCAAACCGGTAGAGAAAACACTCGATTTCAGATCTTATTGGGCGGAGCATCAGATGCCGCCAAAGCGGAGGAGGGTCTCGCTTTTTGACCAAGCTGTGGATTGGGGATTCCATCTTTACTCTCTGGGCGTTTACATGATGGATGAAGGAATCGCGGACGAGGTGGAATTCTGGGACTATTCAGAGACAAGATCCACCTCATATCACTCAAATGGAATTCTCAGGGTGTTGTTTTACAATCAGGCCGACGTTCTGGCATACCTCGAACGGTTTGGTTACCCTGACTTTCTGATTAATCACGGCCGTTATGGACAAACAATCCTTCCCTATCTGGAAGGAAAGTGCTTTCGTGTTCATGTCCCGGTCCTGTGCGCAAACGATCGCCGTGAAGGCAAAGTGAATGCGGAATGCTTTTTGGTAGATTCTGAGGATGAACTGGATGATTTCTCGGTGCTCTACATTCCGGTCGTAAACACCAGGAAAATCTTTCCTATGAAGTGCGAAAGGAAAAGAGACTTTATCTACCTCGCAGGATTGTTCAAAAGCAAGAGACACGATTTGATCATCCGTGCCGCCCGGGGATCAAGTCTCACAGGCCATTTCCATCCAGTGGATGGATCATTGCTGGATTTAAGCGACACAAACATTACTACGACTCCATTCGATGCTGTTGACATTGTAGATTTGCTGAGAACTTCCAGAATCGCCGTTTATCCGGGCGACAACACTTCGAATCCTGCCGCCATGTGGGAGTGTGTTGCGGCTGGTCTTCCAATTGTTGTCAACGAAAACATTCGCGGTGGAAAGCATCTGGTTGTCCCTGGCGTGACCGGAGAATTTGCAGATGAAGAAAATTTTGGCGATGTCATGAGACACGTCCTTCAGAATCTGGACTCCTACAGGCCCAGAGAATATTTTGAGGAGCACTGGGACACAATCTCCATTCTTCAACGCTATGTCTCCTTCTTTCGCAAAATGGGATGGCAGACATGTTCTTAGTGCACAGGTGAAAAGAAACACTCTAACTAGTACCGTGTAACACATGAATGTTTACTGACTCCTCCCCCTTAATTAAGGCGGAGGTTGGGAGGGGGTTGTTTTTCATATCGAGAGAAGAGAGACAACCCCCTCTAACTCCCCCCTTTATAAGGGGGAGAATCACTTTAGAACCATGTGTTACAGGACACTAGTTGTGGCAAAGCGAGCTTCGCAATTCATGATCTGCGTTTCGTTGACTGCGCTGGTTATCTCCTGCTCCACACCTGCTTCAGACAGCCGGAAAAACGCTTATCGCCTGACTCAGGATCTTGCTTATGCGGAAATAAGAAACGATGAAGGAAGCATCGCATTCTCTGTTGGTCTCCGGAATAGTCCCCGGCTAAAGCTCACAACGCATGCCGAAGGAAGTTCGCCGCTTCCTTCGGACAATCGAGTGACAGTAGAATCCGATTATCCATCTTTTTTGAAGCGCGAGTTTACTGTAAAAGACCCTGAAATCGACCTGTCAGAATTTAAGGATCGGATTGCGCGGATCACATTCTTCACGAGCGGAAATATCAAAAAAGAATTCTTCAGGATGAATCCGGAGATCGAGATCGAGCAGATTCAATCACCTGTGTCTCCAACAGCCGAACTGGAATCGTTTCGGGTTAGACATGGACAGGATAGCGTGATGATTTTTGTTTTTGACGCATTGAATCCTTCCCATCTTGGATGTTACGGTTATCCTAAAAATACCAGTCCTGTGATGGACTCGCTTGCTGATTCAGGGATCGTATGGGAAAGAGCCTTTGCTCCGGCGCCCTATACACTTGCGTCTACAGGAAGCCTGCTCGTGGGCCTTTTTCCTTTGATTCACGGCGTGATCGGAGATGGCGACAAATTACCCGAACAATTCAAGACGATGGCTGAAGTTTTTTTTGATTCAGGGTATGAGACATCAATGTTCTTAGCGACACCCAATGCCACGAAAGTGTTCGGCTACAC
>JAKEFK010000160.1 GCA_022616075.1 bacterium | reverse complement strand
TCTTCCGTAATATCCTCCGGACAATCTTTGAAAACCGCGCGCAGCTCTTCGCGATAAACATCAAAAATCTTTGGAATCGGTATGATCTCGTAACGGATGCCGAGATTTTTTGCCAAATTCACGGCATCTGTCACGGAGTGTTCCGAAGAATACTGTGAGGGCATCATGACACCCAGAACATTTTCAGGACCCAGAGCCTCGACTGCAAGCACGCAAGTTACTGCCGAATCGATTCCACCACTCAAACCCAGCAACACATTCCGGAATCCACATTTTGCGACGTAGTCGCGAACACCAAGCACAAGCGCCCTTCGTGCGTTCTCCATATCACTGGCGCTGCTCGGCCGAAGAATTTTTTCACCCGCTTCCCCCGCATCCAGATCAAATACAAGCAGGTCTTCTTCAAAATCCCTGGCGCGCACGATCATCTCGCCTTCCGGAGAAAATACTACCGAGCGCCCATCAAAGATCAGCTCATCATTCCCGCCAACCAGATTCACATAAATCACATGCTTCCGGTATTTCAACGCTTCCCCTCGAATGAGCTCCTGGCGCTCCTCCCACTTCTCCAGGTGATACGGGGAAGAGGAAATATTCACGATGAAATCCGCGTGCTTTTGGACCGCCAGTTGAACGGGATCGATGTGATACAGCAAACGCGGTGTGTAATCTTTGTCGTTCCAGATGTCTTCGCAAATCGTTACACCGATCCGCCTTCCATCCAATACAAGGGGGTCCTGGCTTGCGGCCGGCTCGAAGTAACGCCCTTCATCAAAAACGTCATAAGTCGGAAGCAAAGATTTCCGGTGAATCGACATTACGCGGCGGTTGCGGATTACCGCAGCTGAATTGAAAAATGGCTTGCCGGCGGGTTCGGGATTGATCTCCACAAATCCGACAATAGCCGTAATTCCATCTACTTTATTAGCAAGGCCGTGCAATACTTTTACGTTTTCTTCTACAAAACCGGCTTTTTCCAGCAGATCTTTGGGCGGATATCCCGTGAGAGCCATTTCCGGAAATATCATGAGATCCGCATTTTGCGCTTTTGCCTGATCTATGTAGGAGAGCATTTTCAGGGCGTTTTGCCGCAGCGCTCCGACGGTGCTGTTGATCTGTCCGAGTCCGATTCTCATGAATCGTCTTTATTGTAAACCAAACGTGTGATACAAGGGGGAGTTCAATGGTTCAAGAGTTCAATGGTTCAAAAGGAGAGAGAGGAATGAAAATATTCTTTTCACTGCTCATTGCAGTTTTACTTTCAACATTGTCGTTCGCGCAAACGCAAACGCAGCATCATGAACAGAAGCCCGAGGATCCGTTTCGCCTGCAGAAGTTAGGCGAACCCATCTACGCGCTTTATGGACGTGGCGGAAATATCGGTTTCTATATCGGTCCGGACGCTGTTCTGGTGATCGATTCGCAATACAGGGATCTGGCGCCCGGGATCGTACAAAAAATTAAGTCTGTAACAGACAAGCCGATTCAGTACCTTGTCAATACTCACCACCATCCGGATCATGTGGGGGGAAATGATTTCTTCAAACAGTTTGCATTGATCCTTGCGCATGACAACGTTCGCAAAAGAGTTTTGGAATCACCGAAAAGCATTCTGGAGGAATACCCAGAAGCATTGGAAGAAGCCAAAAAGGCGGGAAACGCAGACAGGATTCGCTGGATTGAAGAGCAGATTGAATGGGCAAAGAAGGTCAAGGTAGAAGAGATTGCCGCCCCCTTTTTAACCTTTGATTCGGAATTCCGCCTGCACATGGGCGGTGAAACGATTCATATCTGGCACACACCTCCGGCCCATACGGATGGCGATGGCGTTGCGTATTTTGAAAAATCCAGGGTCTTACACATGGGTGATTTGTTTTTCCATAAGGTCATTCCCTTTATCGATGTAAAAAGTGGTGGCTCCGCTCAAGGCTACATCACAGCGGTCGACAAAGTAATCAGCAGGATTCCTCCGGATGCGACGATTATTCCTGGACACGGCGAAGTAACAAACCTCGATGGACTGAAAACCTTTCGCAAGTATCTACAGGATCTGAATGAAGCTGCCGCAAAAGCAAAAGCCGCAGGCAAATCGAAAGAAGATTTCGTGAAGGAAATTGATTTTCCCGCGTATAAAGAGTGGCGCGGATATGAAGATCGTTTCAAAGAAAATGCAGAAGCAGCTTACGATGAAGCTCGCTAAACCCATATTGTATAGCACAGATTCATGACTAGTCTTAAGCGGCTGGCTTCCAACTATAGCCTTCTGGTGGCGGGCGAAGCACTGAGCAAGTTTTTCTCGTTCGTCGCTTTCATGTATCTGGCGCGAATTCTCGGCCCGAAGGCTTACGGGTACATGGAATTTACGCTCGCCGTCATGGTGTTCTTCACTCTGTTCGTCGATATGGGCTCGGGACCCTGGGGAGCTCGGCGGATCCCCCAAAATCCAGAGAATATACCGGAAACAATCACGTCAGTCCTATTGGTCCGTTCTCTGTTAGCTCTTGTCGGATTCGTTTTGTTGTATCTGTTTTCGCGTGGCATAGCCGAAGAATTGCCGCGCAAACTGCTTTTGATTTATGGAATCACGCTGTTCGCAATTCCGGGATTCTTGCAATGGGTATTTCAAGGGCTACAAAACATGCGGTGGGTAGCCTGGGCAACGGTGGTCCGTCAGTTTTTCTTTTCGTTTCTTATATTCGCCATCATTCGCCAGCCGAAAGACCTGCTCGCGATTGGATGGATCGAATGCATTTCTGTTGCTGCTGTGGTTCTCTTCATCATTTTGACTGTGCGGCGGGTGATGGGTGGCTTTCAATTTCGCTGGAATTCTGAAACTTTCAAACAGGGTTTTTTGCAATCTGCGCCCATTGGCTTCAGCGAGCTTTCCTGGGCTTTCATCTGGTACTCATCCACAGTCATATTGGGTCTGATCGTGGGTGGCCGTTCCCTCGGTTGGTTTGCAGCGGCGCATCGCCCGATCATGGCGATGCACACGTTCGTCTTCCTTTATTTTTACAATTTACTTCCCTCACTTGCCCAGGCCACGCAAGAATCCACGGACGTTTTGCGTAAACTCCTCAACCGCTCGCTGGCACTATCCTGCTGGACCTCTTTATGCGCGGGCACCATGGCAACGATTTTCGCCGAGTTCATCCTGACATTCATTTTCGGCACTCAGTACCAAAAAGCTGTCACAACTTTCCAGATTCTCATCTGGGTGCTTGTGGCGATGATGATTACAGGACACTACAGCTACACACTCGTCGGGTGGAATTTGCAAAAATTTCACATGATTAGTTTTCTTGCAGCGCTGGCAGCCAGTCTCCTGCTGAGCCCTCCTTTGATTTTACGTTACCAGATCATCGGCGCGGCGCTCGCGATTCTCGGTGCGCTTCTTGTGAAAGGAATCCTGGCCTGGTATTTCGTGAGGCGCTACGTGACCGTGGTCCCGCTGATAAAGCATCTGATAAAACCGCTGGCACCAACGATTTTGTCACTCCTGATTTACTGGAATTTTCCTGGAGTTCATCCCTTGATTCTCGCAATATCCGTGCCTGCTCTGTTTGCCGCCTGTCTGGTTTTTTTGCAGCCGGATTTGTTTACGCGTCTTCGGCTGGCATGGCAAGACTGATCCATGAGAAGATCCGATGTCTTGAAACGATTGGCGATAACGAAAGATGACTTTGTTGTTGAAATCGGATCAGGTCCCGCGCCCTTTCCCGGCACCAAATTGATTCTAGAAAAGTTCCCTTTCGAAAACCTGGAGCGATGGGGGAATGTCAAACCGGTAGCGCCAATGGTGCAAGCCGACGCGCTGCGGATCCCGCTGAAGGATCAATCCTGTGATGTTTTGTTTGTGTCTCATGTTCTGGAACATATGGATCAGCCGGAAAAATTTCTGGAAGAAGCGCAACGTTGCGCTCGAAGAATCTATCTTGAATTCCCGAGTTTCTACAGAGAATTAATGTATGCATGGTCGTTTCATAAATGGGTAGTGGAAATTCAAGGATTCAAATTGCTCTGCTATCGGAACGATATTCCTCAGATGTTTCATGACTTTTTTCACAAAAACTATGATCTGCTGCTTCATATCTGGAGTGAAGAAAGATTTGAGCAATTGAATAGCTACCTGTATGCGGAAACCGCTTCCCTGTCGATTGAGATTTCCACGCAGTCCGCTTTACAGGTTGCGCTCGAACGTGGCCACACAGGGGATCAAAAAGTAAATTTTGCAGAAGCCAGAAAGCCCTCTTATTCGACAGGCGAACTCGCAAAACTCCTGATTTACAACTGGTTACCACGGTCTGTTCTGCGATGGAAACAAAGTTTCTCAGACCGGCAGGGTGAAAATGCGTTCCATAAAATCGATTCCACGTTGTTTGAAAAATTCCAATGCCCGAGGTGCCGTTCAGGTGAATTAAGTCGATCGAAAACAGCGATCCTATGCGGGTCCTGCGACGCGAAGTATCCGGCAATCCGCGGGATTTATCATTTTGACCCGATGTAGCACAGGCGGCCCGCCTGTGGTGCTCCACCGGGGGGACGCCTGTGCTACATAAGCGTGTTATGATTGCAATAACATGGGTGCGCGGATCCTTATTGTCGAAAATGACCGGTTGTTCAGAGAACATCTCAAAGCTGCTCTGGAAAAAGCAGGCTACGAAACAGCTGAAGCCTCTGACGGGATGGAGGGTCTATTACTCAACCAACAGATCCATCCGGACCTGATCCTGTTGGATTTTGTCCTGCCCGGATTGGATAGTTCCAGGTTTTGCAGATATCTGAGACAAGATCCGGGGTCAGCTCAGACGGCGGTTGTCGCGCTTTCAACTATGCCTGAAGAAGAACTTCAGAAACTGGTTGGAGCCGGCGTGGATGCGGCCCTGACCAGGGAACTTCCGGATCTCGTTCCCAAACTGCTCGGCGTTATCCAACGGATCCTTGACATAAAAAAGACTCCACAGTCCAAACCTGCGGAGGGTTCGCCCGCATCACAAATCTTTAAAGACCTGATCGCAGAGAGATCTCACTTTGTTGAGATCATGCAAATTTTGCCTGATGGCGTTCTGGAACTCGACTCCTCACAGCGCGTTCTTTACGCAAATCCTGTTGCTTGCACGTTGCTTGGACTGAATGAGATTGCGGTGACCGGTCAAACTTTCCCGGAACTTCTGGAAGCCGAAGTCGGGCTACGGATTGCTGAACGAATGCGGGAGGCCATGATGGGCGCCCCCGCTTCTCTTCCAGAAATGGTACGGATCCATGAAAAAATGGTGCAGATCACATTGACACGCGCAAGCGGAAATTCGCTGGTTGCGTTGCTTCATGATTCCACCGGGGAAATGCTCAAGATGGATGAATTGCAGCAGCAGAATCAGCAACTGCAACATGCAAAACAGGAACTGGAACGGCGTTTGAGCGCGATCCAGGTGATTCAAAAACTTTCGCGGTCCGTGGCATATCCCTACGGCTATTCGGAAATTTTGGACGCCATCCTCAGATTTGTACCGGAATTGATCGATCAGGAAGCGACCGCAGCTCTCATAGAAAACTCGGATGGAACGACCCTGCACGTCTTTTTTTCGAAAGATATCGGGCTGGATAACTTTTCCTGGATCCGGTCACGACTCGTGGAGCAGTTTTTTTACCATACAAACAAAGACGTCGAACACGCCAAAATGGAAGAGCGAATGGAGGGAACAACCTGTTCCACGCAGCCGGCGGCGCCGCCGATCGCATCTTCTTTATTCCTGCCTCTAAAATACGAAGATCGCATTACGGGAGTCATCGGCTGTTTTTCCACCAATTTCTCCGAGTTTAACTATTTTGATCAGCAGCTTCTGGATCTGTTCCTGAGCCTCACATTTAATGCCGTGGTCAACATGCGGGATTTGATTGATATCGAACGGAAAAAAATTCGCGCAATGGTCGAAAGCATGGTGGACGGCGTTCTGATGGCCGATAAGAATGACGAGATCGTTGTGATGAATCAGGCGGCCAAAAAGATACTAAGGGTTTCGCGGCGTGAGGACAGCATTTCAAAAAAGTATTTTCAGGAAACTCTCGGGTTTTATCCATTTACGCTCACAAAGGGATTGGTTCACAAGGCGGGCTTGCAGGCAACCATTAAAGAAGAGATCAAAGTGTTCGACAAGACGCTGCACTCGGTTGTCTCTCCCGTTTATGATATCGATGGAAACCAGACAGGAACGGTTGTGGTTCTCAGGGACATCACCGAGATGAAAGAAACAGAAGAGCGCAAGAGCGATTTTCTTTCGGTGATCTCTCACGAGCTGCGCACTCCTCTTGCCAGCATTGGAGGATCGCTCGACCTGGTTCTGGACAACGTTGTGGGTGCGATCAATGAAAAGCAGCGGCGCTATCTGGAGCTCGCGAAAGACAGTTGCCAGAAGTTAAATGTTGTCATCGATGACCTTCTCGATATCTCAAAGTTTGAAAAAGGAAAGATGGAGATCCATATGGAGCCGATTTCCATCATCCAGCTGGTGGAAGAAGTGGCGGAAAAATTCCAGCCTTCGGCGATGGAAAAAGACATTGTCATCAAGCTGGAGAAACCTTCCCAGGACGCGAAAGTTTATTCGGATTACAACCGTCTTGTGCAGGTCATGAACAACCTGCTGAGTAACGCAATCAAATTCACACCGCAGCAAGGAGAGATTGAGATACGCGTCTTTTTGCCAAAGGTGTTGTCCCCTCACGTTGGAATCAGTGTAAAAGATACGGGGCCGGGAATTCGCGCTGAAGATCTGGAACGTGTCTTTGACAAGTTTGAACAGGTCCGGCACTCCGAAACGCGAAAGATCGGCGGAACCGGATTGGGTCTTGCGATTTCGCGAAGCATCATTGAAGCGCATAAAGGAAAGATTTGGGTCGAAAGCAAGCCGGGCGAAGGCGCCAAATTCATCTTCCTTCTTCCGGTGGAAAAGCGGGCCACTGTTTCTCCGGAAATCTATGCCGATCTGGGTGAACCTTCTGAGGAAGCGGAAATCCAGGCAATCATTATTGCAGCAGACGCCGACAGCGCGTACTTGATGAAAGGGATTCTGCTGGAACGCAACTGCAGGGTCACGCTTTCCTACAGTGCGCAGGATGGTTTTGAAATGATCCGGCAAAAACCTCCTCAATTGATCATCATGGATCTGGATTTGGATCCGGGCTCAGGTGTTCAGTTGATCGATATCCTGAGTCACGACCTGGAAACCTCCGGAATTCCCATTATTGCGTTTTCAAAGGATGAACCGGAGCAAGTTTTGCCGTTCCCGAACGTTGCTCACATTAAAAAACCGATTGAGATCAACGCCTTCTTGCAAGCATTATCCACAGCTCTGCTGAAAATCCGGGGCGGCGATAAACGCAAGAAAATTTTGCTGGTGGATGATGATGAAAGTCTGAGAATGATTGCTAGAGAAGCCTTGCAGTATCAAAACTACGTCGTGATTGAAGCATCGGATGGGAATCAGGCCCTGGAACTACTGCGTGTTCACAAACCGGATCTTGTGCTTCTCGATATCATGCTGCCGGGCGTGGATGGATTGAAGATAGCGCAAATTGTGAAATCCAACATTTCCACATCTCACATTCCTGTAATTTTTCTGACTGCCAAAGGACAAACGGAAGATAAAGTGAGGGCCTTGAAATCGGGTGGAGATGATTATCTTGTCAAACCTTTCGATTCCACCGAGCTTGCCGCCCGCATTGAAGCGATTCTGGAAAGGACCGAAAAAGAGCTTTCCGCCAGCCCCACAACAAAACTTCCAGGAAGCGTGACGATCGAAAAAGAAATCAATCAACTGCTGCAAACGCAAACAAAGTTCGCTCTCTGTTACCTGGATGTGGATAACTTGAAATCCTATAACGATGCTTACGGATATGCGAAAGCGGATCACGTGATCAAACAGACAGGTGAGATTATCCGCGAAACGGTTCTGAAACTCGGCCATCCAACCGATTTTGTCGGCCACATTGCCGGTGACGATTTCGTTTTTATAACCCATCCTGATCTTGCGGACAGCATGTGTCTCAGCGTTGTGGAACGCTTTGATCAAATCATCCCCTACTTTTACAAACAGGAGGACCGGCAGCGGGGTTATATCGAAACCGAAGATCGTTACGGTGTTTGGCGGAAGATTCCGCTTCTGTCGGTATCAGTTGTGGCCCTAACGAACGAATACAATCAGCTGACGGATCATGTACAAATTGCAACCCTGGCCGCAGATTATAAACGGATGGCAAAAGCGATTGCCGGATCCGTCTATATTCGTGATGGACAAAGAATCCCGTTGCGAACCGTATGAAGACGATCAGAATTGATCGATACGGTGGACCTGAAATGATGCGGGTATGGGAGATTGAGATCCCGCAACCCAAAGAGGGTGAGGTTCGTATCCGGATGGAAGCGATCGGTGTAAATTACATCGATATCTACCATCGCACCGGTTTATATGCCCTGGAATTACCGTTCACACCCGGAGTAGAAGGAGCCGGTGAAGTGGATGGGGTGGGTCCGAATGTTAAAGAATTCTCTGCCGGCGACCGCGTGGCTTTCACAATGCACCCCGGGGCCTATGCCGAATATGCCGTGGTTCCTGCCAAGAAAGTAATTCAGATACCTCACGGAATCTCATACATGCAGGCTGCAGCAATCCTGTTACAAGGAATGACGGTTCATTACTTGACTCATGGAACTTACTACGTAAAAGCGCACGACAAAGTGTTAATCCATGCGGCTGCAGGTGGTGTGGGTCGGCTGCTTGTTCAAGCATGCAAGCATTTTGGAGCTTATGTAATTGCCACCGTTTCGAACGAGGAAAAGGCAGATATCGCGATGGATGCGGGCGCGAATGAAGTTATTAATTATGAAAAGAAAGATTTTTTGGATGAAGTGAAAAGGATTACGAAGAACGTTGGTGTCTCCGTCGTATACGATTCGGTTGGAAAAACAACGTTTGAACGGAGTCTGGAATGTCTGAAGCCACGCGGACTTCTTGCGCTTTTTGGACAATCCAGCGGACCGGTCCCGCCTTTCAATGTTTCACTCCTCGCACGCAATTCTCTTTTTTTGACACGCCCCTCCCTGGCTCATTACACCACAACACGGGAAGAATTGTTGGAACGAGCCAGTGAGGTTTTTCAGTGGGTTCAAACAGGCGTGTTGAAAATTCGTATGGATCAGACTTTTCCGCTTGCACAGGCGGCAGAAGCCCACATCCGTCTGGAATGCAGAGCCTCCACCGGCAAAATCCTCCTCCTACCCTAGACAGCTTTTCTATAACGCAGAGACGCGGAGACGCAGAGATTAAAAAATCTTTTGTTTTTTCTCTGCGACTCTGCGACTCTGCGTTAAGAATTAGTGATTATATGGGTAAGGTGATCGTTACTGTGGTACCCTTCCCTTCTTTGCTCTCGACTTGAATTTTGCCGCCATGATCCTCGATATTTTTTCGCGCGATCGCAAGACCCAAGCCGGTGCCGCCCGTTTTTGTGGAGAAATAAGGTTCGAAAAGACGGGGCAAAATATCGGGAGGAACGCCCTGACCGGTGTCCTGAATTTGAATCCTGACTGAGGAGTCCGGGGTTCGTTCGGCCTTTAGGACAATTTTTCCGTTGCCGTTCATTGCTTGCAAACCATTTTCAATAATGTTCATCAGCGCGCCACGAATCTTATCCGGATCTATCCGGACAGTGGGCAGATCCTCATCGATATTCGTATGTACACCAATTCCTTCGGGAAAACGGTAGTGAGAGATCAACTCCTTCAAAAAGGGTTCCAGATCAACATCGGTCTTGTTCAGAACGGCGGGTCTGCCGTATAGCGAAAAATCAGAAACGAGCCGTCTTAACGTCTTCACCTGCTTGAGAATTGCGTCACTGCATTCGCGAAGCACGTCGCTAAAATTTTCGGATCTGTCGTGATAGACACGCACGAGGTGTTCAATAGACAGTTGAATCGGAGTCAGAGGATTCTTCACCTCGTGCGCCACACGCCGCGCCATTTCCGCCCAGGCAGAAAGACGGTTGGAACGGATGATTTCCGTGATGTCCTCGACAAGCAAAATCGAACCGCTCCAATTGCCTTCTGTAAACAACGGCACATACACCATGCGCAAGTACGATTCCTGTTGCCCGCTTCGTAAAGCGACTTCCTTGAGCCCGAAGTGTTCACGATTCGCTATAAAGGCCCTCAATGCTGTTGCAACAGACTGCCATTCGGGGCCATCAGGCACCAGATTCTCCAGCGGCCCCGAATATGGGGTCGGCATCCGGAACAGGCTCACAGCGGCCGGATTGTATGTTGCTACATTAATAATACTGTCAACGGATACTACTGCAGTAGTAATGTTGTTTAAAATGTTCTCAATATACGCGCGCCGCCGTTCCAGCGCCGTCTGTTGTTCATCCAGCGACGCAGCCATAGCGTTGAAGGAATTCACGAGTTGCCGGAATTCATCGCGGTAGCGTTCCTGGATCCTGTACGTCAGATTGCCGCGCGACATTTCACCGGTTCCATGAATCAGCACTTCCACGGGCTGGGAAAAACGGTTCGCAAGAGAATACCCAAGCAGAACGGCGAGCAGCACGAGCCCGGCGCCGACGAGCATCATGTATTCACGCAATTCGGCAATCTCTTCCTGCAGTGATCGTTCCTCGATCAAAAACGGAATCGTGATCACTTCATCGCGGTATCTGCCCGTATAAATCCTCCCACTCACATTGAGAAAACGAAATTCTCCAATCCGCGCTTCACTGATGCTATATTTCTGCCCCTTCAAAAATAGGTCTACGTACGTTTGGCCCGGCATCTGTTCTGGCAAAAGACCGGCTGCGTACAATTCGCGATTGCTGGAAGCCAGAAGGTGGCGATTGTAGTAAAACGTGACGTCTTGTTGTGTGACCTGGCTGATCCATTCCAGCAGCTCATTGGAGAATAGTTGCTCGCGCGAAACATCCTGCTCCTCTGCGCGATAAAACAAATAATCCCCAACCACCTTCGTCGCAACCGAAAATGAATTCAATGCCCGCGAAGTGACTTCCTCGATCTCCTTTTCCCAGGCGTAGTTGCGCATCACCAGTGAGAAGGAAACGATCGGAACCATTGAAAATACGACAAACGCAATCATCAATTTTTGGAAAAAATTAAAACCGGCCACTGCCTGCGCTTGAAAATGCAATATCAGATAGTGGCGGAAGAATGTTACGAAAATCAGAGAGAAGACCGACAGCCATATGAGATTGATCAGCAATAAATCTATGACATGCACGAGATGAACATAAGCAGCAACCGCTGGAAGAATCAGCGCCGCATAACCGGTGGTGACATCAAAAAAATAGACGTCATAGGTTCTGCCGCCCCATTTTTCCTGTACCCATCCTGAATTTTTCTGCCGGAGAAGGTCCTGGCCTTGTTGAGTGGAAAGGGAAAGATCAGCGCGTGAAACAAACACGGGACGCCACTGAAAATCATAGACATTCAGGTCCGGTGTGACAGCCGTGTAGGCGTCCGTATGAAAACGAAAGAGTTCCTGAAAAGGATTCGTGGGCGCCATAAACGAAAGGCTTTCATAGTCCTGGGCCGCTTCGATCACAAGATAACCAACCCCGGTGATATCGCGGACAGCAAAATGGACCGGTTTTCGCACGTTCCCAAGCAAAACAAACCGTCGCTCGGTCCCCCATCCTCCTTCCAGTACAGTATCCAGAATAGGAATCGCGAGGCGTGGCAAATTGACGGAGAACCGGTTGACCAATCTTCCTTCTTCATCGTAGATCTCCAGGGAAGAACGCGCGCCAAATCGCGCAAGATCGGTCCGGGTCCACAAACGAAAGGCCAAATCCGGAATCTTTGGATCAATCGATAAACGAAGAAGTGCTTCATCCAACTGTTTCCTTGAAGAAGCAAGAATCCTTTGAATCACTTTGTCCTGATCCCGGACCTGTTTTGCAGATTGTTCGATGAAGTCTTTGCGCAAATTACCGGCAAAATGAAATCGTGTAAAGTGGAAAATAAAACTTACTATCGAAAATAGTAGAAGCGCGATTAAGAATCTCGAAAACAGATTTATGCGCTCAAATCGATTCCCCAGACGCGGCAGAAAAAACACGAACAATCCTGTTCCAAAAAACAGAATGAGGGATGTGATCACCGGAATCGATGTTACCGACGGTAAAGAGACCAGAAATAGAACCGCAACCACGATCTGCAGAGTAAGGAACGAGACAAAATCTCTACGGGTTCTTAATAGTGGAGCAAGGCCAATTGCAGAAAGAATTCCGATCAGGATCAAAAAACTCAGATCGAGCCAGAGATTGCCCAGGATCTGTATCACATGGATAAGGTTTTCTTGAAAAAGTGGACCCTCTACCGGATCAAACGGCCCCAGAACCAGTGTGGATTTTACAAAACCGAGGTATCCTTTGATCAACCAGCCTGCAATCAGCGAGACCGCAAAGAGCCAGCCGTAATTGAGCCAGGAATATCTCCAGGCAAATGACGGTTTGGTTTTCCACAACAGGACAGCGAAGCTCCAAACAACATTCAGCGCTAAAAAAGAAGTGATGAATAACCCGCCAGATGAGCTGATTTGCGCACGCCACTTACCTGAAAGGGAGCTGTTTTTGAAAAGCCAGTTGGAACCGAACGCCGAAAATTCGGAAACCAGCACCAATCCAAACGCTGCAATCAGCACGATCACCAGCCAGTTGCCCCACAGAGACCTGCTTGAAACGTGCTGTCCCGAAATTCCAATGAATTCAAAAAAGGAATAGATTATGCCGAACAATAGATAAAGGAGGGCAGTGAGCTCAAACCACCAGTGAAGCCTGAAATTCTGGTGCGTAAGAAATTCCTGATATTGCGTTTTTTTCAACAGGACTGATATCGAAAAATCCGGCGTGACTGTAAAATTCTTGATCACCAAATCTGAAGAACGGGAAATCGTTACCTGAGAGTTGTAAAGAAGATCCGGGCGAATCGAAAGACCATCTGTTAACAAATTGTATGTTCGTAGATAACGTGTCTGGATCCCGTAATCAGCAGCGATGGGTTTGTTGACCACAATGATGAACGTCAGATTCTTTAGGATGGCTACTTGTTTGAGTCTCCAGAACTGCTGATGCAAAGCGTTATATACGGATATCTCCTCCGATTCCGGAAGGATGCGGATTTCTCGTGTTGAGAATTCGCCATTCCACGCGAGCAATGCTCCTTCATCATCGTATACAGCCCAGGAATAATCCTTCTTTCCCAGTCGATCCTGTAGCCGGACAAAAATGCTTCCCGGGCTGAGGACATCGATTGCATTCAGCTCTTCCCGAACTTCCTTCGTGTTATCACGAAGCATGTCAACTTGCCTGGTTGCCCTCTGATGGACGATTGCCGTCACCTGATCCACTTCTTTCCGGAAACCGGCTTCCGAGTACTTGCAGAGAAATGAGAAGTGAATAAAATCAGCGAACAGAATAGAGGTGATCAAGAGCCACAGGCTTGCAATGACATGCAGACTTCTCCAATGCACCGATTTGAACAACGGTATGAATAGAAGCGCGGAGAGAAGGGCGATTGCTCCATTCAAGAGCCAGAACGAATGAAAAAAACTCTCGAAACGGAACCAGATCAACAAAAAGAACGAAGACAGAGCTAAAAACTGAGAACGGGAGAGAATCATTCCTGATGTTTGCCGATCGAATTGAACCTGTTTAAGATAGATAAGTTATTCTGTTTCAATAATTTGATAATAATGGATGCTCAATAGACTATGCAAGGGAAGGAACTTGCCATGTTCCTCCTCCTTATGAAGGGTGAGGCAAGGTGGGGGTTGGAAAATCAAGAAGGAATGAGGACAAACCTTCCCTAGCCCCTCCCTTTATAAGGGAGGGGGATCGGAGAAATAGACGTATGAAGCCTTTTTCGAGTAGTGCGCAAAGAATGCAGCCATCTGCGATCCGTCAGATGACCAAGCTTGCCTCCGGGGCAGGTCGCGACCTGATTACTTTTGCAGGTGGAATGCCGAATCCACTCACATTTCCGCTCGAACAACTTGCGGAATATGCCGCAAGCGAAATCAAAGATCACCAGGGAAGAAGCTTGCAGTACGGATTGACCGCAGGTGTTCGTACTCTCGTACAGTGGGTTTGCGAACATGTAAACGCGAAAGGCATACCGGCAAAACCGGAAAACGTGGTTTGCACAACCGGGTCACAGCAAGCGATCGACCTGATCAGCCAGATTTTGATCGACCCGGGCGATTCCATCTTTGTCGAAAATCCCACCTACCTCGGAGCGCTGATTGCTTTTGTAAAAAGCGGAGGGCATCTGGTGGCAGTGGCGCAGGACAACCGGGGTTTGATTCTGGAGGACCTGGAAAAAAAACTGTCTGCAGTCCGGTCCCATGCAAAAAAACTGATCTACATTATTAGTAATTTCCAAAATCCGTCGGGAATCAGTCTGGTTGAAGAACGTCGCCTGCGGCTTCCTGAGCTTCTCGAAAAATATGATGCCTATCTGATCGAAGACGATCCCTATGGCGAAATCTATTTCGGAGAAAACAACATTCCCCCTGCTCCGGTTGCCGCTTCCGGTTCGGATCGCATATTTTATCTCGGCACCGCGTCGAAACTGGTTGCGCCGACCTTTCGCACAGGATGGGCTGTTGCCGCAGAGCCGTTGATGAAACGACTGGAGCTCGCAAAAGAAGCGGCCGACCTGTGCGGATCCATGCTGGATCAGCGCATCGTCTACCGTTTTTGTTCTTCCAGAGAATTTCCAGCACATCTGAAAATGCTCCGTTCCTTCTACGAAATTAGATACAAGGCGATCGCGGAAGCTTTATCAAGCGAGATGCCGGAAGGTGTTTCCTGGACAGACCCGACAGGAGGTTTCTTCGTCTGGGTTACGCTTCCACCGTATCTCGATGCGGAATCGTTTCTGGAAGAATCAATCCTGGAAGCGAAAGTTTCCTACGTGATCGGAAGGCCTTTTACGTGCGATCAATCGGCAAGAAATTGTTTGAGACTCGCTTTTTCCGTGGAGGACCCGGATCGCATTCACGAAGGCATCGCCCGATTGGCAAAAGTGATCCGGAAACGAATGTAACGCGGACGTCCCGTCTGCGTGAGCGCCGCAGGCGGGACGCCTGCGCTACTTTGCTTACATTCCTATGATGCGTGGATCGTTTTCTTCCTGGGTGATGGTCATCAGAGACCAGATCGATGGTTCCTGGCACTCATCGTGCAGGGGTAGTTTCATTCCCTTGATCATGTGAAGGTAGGCTCCAAGCCTTGGCACGCAGCTGGAGACGTCCCCTTCATGTTTCACAAACTGATAATTGCCACTGACCGGAACAACATCGCCTGAGCGAAAAAGTTTTTTCTCCATAGTCATTTACTCGTTTATGTTTGAGTTTGAGTTTGAGT
>JAKEFK010000159.1 GCA_022616075.1 bacterium | reverse complement strand
GATTTGTTCTACCTGGATGTTGATGATCAGCATCGGAATCGTTGATGCATTCACCGGCCCTGAGCTTTCACTTTCACCATTCTATCTCATCCCGGTTTTCATCAGTGCTTACTTCGTGGGGCTCTGGTCAGGTGTTGCCATTTCTGTGGCGAGTATTTTTGTTTATCTTGTCGGCGATCGAATACTTTCAATTTCCTACTCCCGATCTACGATTCCGTTCTGGAATGCTGCCGTAAGGCTTTCCCTCTTTTTGGCGGTTGCTTACGTGTTAGCGAAAAGAAGAATTGCTGAAGAAAAACTCGCCCGTAGCGAAGAAAGATTCCGACTGCTTGTAGATGGTGTGAAGGACTACGCCATTGTTATGCTGGATCGGGAGGGGCGAATCATCAGTTGGAACAAGGGCGCCGAGAAAATTTATGGTTTCACCAATGAGGAAATCCTGGACAGACACTTTTCGTGCTTCTATTTCAAAGGTGATATGGAATCTCGAAAACCCGATATAGATCTAAAAGTGGCTCGCGACTTCGAAAAATATGCAGAGGAAGGCTGGCGTTTACGAAAGGGGGATGAGCAATTCTGGGCCGACGTGATTATAACTCCGTTGAAGGAGAAAGGAGATATTCTGAGAGGTTATTCGATGCTTACTCGTGACAATACAGAACGAAAGAAAGCTGAAGAAGCCATCCGCATTTTTGCAGCGCTGCATGAGATTGACCGGATGATTCTTTCGGCCGGATCTTCGGAAAAAATTGCAGAGGAAGCGCTAGGAAGAATGCGGTCTCTGATCCCGTTTCAAGTGGGGACCGTTACATTGTTTGACTTTCAGCATGGACAAGGTCAAATCCTCGCCTTAGAAGGAAACGACAGGAGTATCGCAGAAAATCATTTTTTTTTGGATGCCTCTGGTGATGACACCGGCCTGTTGGTGCAGGGACAGGTACAATACATAAAAGACAAACTGGATGCCCATGACTATCTTCCGCTAACTGCGACTTTGCCTTTTGGCAGGTTGCGATCCTATGTCAATCTTCCTCTACTTTCCCAAGGTAGCCTTATCGGATCGATCAATTTAGGTATGAGCAAGCCATCAGGATTTACCGCTGAACATTTGCAAATTGCCCGTGAAATCGCAAATCAGGTTGCTCTGGCGATCCAAAGTGCTCGACTTTTCGATCAATTACGTCTGGCACATCAACGGTTGAAAACGCTTTCGGGACGCTTGCTTGAAGTGCAAGAGGCGGAAAAACACAAGCTGGCTCGAGAATTACATGACGAAATGGGTCAGGCCTTAACTGCTTTACGAATTCATCTTGAAGAATTGGAAGGTTCGGATGAAGCGTGCCAAACTTCGTTACACTGGCAGGAGAGCATTTCGATAGTGGAAAAATTGTTGAATCAAGTACGGAATCTCTCATTAGATCTGCGGCCTTTGATTCTGGATGATCTCGGTCTCGTTGCCGCTTTACGATGGCATGTTTCCAGGACCTCCAATCTGGCCGGGTTTGGTGTACATTTTGAAGCTACTTTGGATCCGGATGCTCTTTCTTCCGATTTAGAGACGGTTTGTTTTCGAGTGGCACAGGAAGCAATCACAAACATTGTTCGTCATGCGAGCGCAACTCATGTGAATGTTGAATTGACCTCAAAGAATGACGAGGTTTGTTTGTTAATCAAGGATGATGGGAAGGGTTTCGATGTGGAACATGCGCAAAGTTGCGCGTTGAAGGGTGAAAGTCTCGGTCTATTGGGTATGAAGGAAAGAGTGATGCTGGCGGGGGGATGTGTCGAAATTGAATCGGTTCCTTCATTCGGCACGGAAGTGCGAGTACGTCTTCCTCTGAAACCAAAGGAAATGGTGCTGCCGATATGAAACCGATCCGTATTCTGATTGCCGACGATCACGCTCTGGTGCGGGACGGAATCCGTGCCATGATGGATAAGACGGAAGATATTGATGTCGTAGCCGAGGCAAGTGACGGGCTGGAGGCGATAGAGAAGATCTCTAAACATAAACCGAACCTGGTCTTGTTAGATATCGGAATGAAGTCCTTAAACGGACTGGACGCAGCGGCAAGAATCACGAGGGAATTTCCGTCCATTCATGTTGTCATTTTATCGATGCACGCCAACGAAGAATATGTGTTGCGCGCTCTGCGCGCAGGTGCTGTAGGCTATTTGCTCAAGGATTCAAAAAAGCAGGAACTTCTGATGGCGATTCACTCCGTTATGCAGGGTAAAACTTATTTAAGTCCGCAAGTCTCACGCCACGTAATCGACAATTATGTGCGCAGCGTAGGTGCCGAAAAGAGTCCATTGGAGCAGCTGACTCCAAGACAACAAGAAATCCTTAAACTTGTTTCAGAAGGACGAAGCAATAAAGAAATTGCTCAGCTCTTGAACGTTTCGGTCAAAACAGTAGATACCCACCGAACTCAGTTGATGCAGCGACTGAATATTCACGACGTCGCGGGCCTGGTTCGGTTCGCTATCAAAGCCGGCTTGATCTCGTTGGATAACTAAATCAACAGATCGGTTCAAGGTAGATAGCCGAGGGCTTTTAGTTGTTCTGTTACCTGTTCATCTAGAAACGGAGGCCCTGGATATCTATTGCTAAAACTGGAAGCCAGACTCTGAGCTCCTCTGAGCATTACCGAATAATCCTTTCGGCAAGATTGTACGAAATCCGGATATTTTTGGAACAGATTATTGAGTTCTTCCGGATCCTCACGCAAGTCGTAAACCTCAGGTGATGGATCCCTGTCAGGAAAGAAGATCGCAACCTTATCTCCTTTCCTGACCCGAACCCTTCCACTTTGTTCCGAAATCAAGACGCGTTTCGGTACCCGACGATCTTTTAAGACAAAGGGCATTAGATTTCGCCCTTGAAAACGAAAAGGGGGTGAGAGATTTAAGGCAGCGAAGATTGTCGGCATTACATCAATGCCTTCCACAGGTGAATCGATGCGACGTGGAGAGATCCCCGGAATCCGTATGATCAGAGGAATTTGTAATTGCGTGTTGCGAAGCAAATTATGTCCAACATAACCACGTTCACCAAGACTCTCCCCGTGATCTGAAAGAACCACAATTAGCGTTTCGTTATAAATATGAAGCGCACGAAGTTTATCGAAGAGTCTTCCGATGAAATCATCAACATAAGCGATTTCAGCCTTATACAGATCTCTAACGAAATCCAGGTCGGCTTCGGAAAGTTTCCTGATATTGTAATAGTTGTCTCCACATTTTCCTCTCGGATCTATTTCGCCTCGATACGAGCCGGCATATCGATCTCGATATGATTTTGGCGCGAAGTACGGGCAATGAACCTCATAAGTGTGAAGGAAAAGAAAAAATTTTTCCTGGTAATTGCTATCGAGCCATTCGTTTATCTTCCACTCAAGATTTTCAAGCGATTCTTTTGTATCTGTAGCACTGTAGGTGCCTCCTTCCCAATAGACGTCAAAGCCTTTATCAAAGCCGAATTTTCGACTTAATTCCCCGCCGCCAACAAATCCGGCGGTCTTAAAGCCGTTTAATTGGAACTGCTGAATCGGCCCGGTTAACTTTTCATCAGGTACGCTGTTTCGTGAGGTTTTGTGGATCGATGGATACAGCGAATAGAGAATGGACTTATGAGAAAGGGCGGTGGAAGGTGCTTGCGAAGTAACTTGAGCGAACAGAATATTCTCATTGGCAAAACGGTTCAGGTTCGGGCTGGTTTTCATTTCGGAGTTATAGCAATCAAGAAAATCGGGTCTTAAAGTATCGATTGAAATCAAAATAACTTTCTGAAGAGATCTTTCGCTGACAGTGGAGTCGGTTACGAGTCCAAGAAAGAGAGTCAATATTATCAACCGCAGTTTCGAGCGATACCGACTTGACATGATTTAACTTCCTCAAGCATGGCGTTTTGATCTTGAGTCGGTTTTTTGATTAGGTATCTGCTTCTGAGAAAGCCATATGGAGTCAGCTCTACTGCATCTTTAAGACGACTGATTGAGCGCGTCTATTTTCCTGCCAACTGTCTTCGTT
>JAKEFK010000158.1 GCA_022616075.1 bacterium | reverse complement strand
GAGAACATCATGTCATATATTCGCGGAAAATATTACATCTGGGGAGATGGTGAGAGACTGCATTTATGGGCAACCGATGGATTTGATCACTGGAACGCAAGTGTTTGGCATGAGGGCTGGAACAAGTCCGGAAAGAGGCAAAAGATGAGCGGTGTTTCCATTCCTGACAAAGTCCTGGACCAGTATGTGGTCATGAGATTTGCGGAAATTGCATGCCAAGGACTCCTTGAGCTCACAATGAATCGTGCATTGAGACATGAGGGAAATGGTGGTTGCATGGCACTTGCTAAGAATCAAAAGATCTTCAGAGAGATCTTCGCAAACGCAAAATTGGAGAATCCCTTCCCATGGCTCGACTTTCTCGATGTGACCGAAGCGCAAAAGGGAATGATCTCGCCCGATATTGCGGCGGAGCTAAGGAGGCTCTGCGCAGATCAAGGGCTCGACTGGGACAGCATGACCAAGTCTGAAAGGAAAGCTTTCGTCACCAATCATGCAAGAAATCATCCATTTGCACGACAAGCCGAATTGAAGAGAAAGCTTAAGGAACGAGCAAAACGGATGAAGAAAACTTAGACCGATCAGGATTCCGCGATTGTAACGTTCGCCGAGAGTTGCCTGGGCCTCTGATGTAAATATTCAAAGCGGCGTATTTTCATAACGAGTCCTGATCAGTAGGTTTTAAAGATATGAACCCTCAAGAACAGATCGGGAAAGGCTTCAGTCAGTTAAACGTTTCCCGGCGACTGCGAAAGTTTCTGAAATGTGGTTATCATAAAGCACAAAGACGGATCATGAAACGTCAGTTTGATCTGACAGGTCGCCAGCCAAATCGTTACCGAGGGTGGGGAAGCTAAAATAGGTTGTACTGGACTTTGGGCATTGACTCTTTCTACACGTCGTTGTTCTCCCCGCCTCAGTCGTTTTTGTCCAGAAACCTCGGCTTTCGAAAAACGAATGTCAACGCAGGCCCTTAAGCCGCAGCCGGATCAGCAGGTCATTGAGCTCAGCTGTAGGATGCTTCCAACCATTTTCGCAAACGCAAGTACTCTGAGTGATGGAACGAAATATCTGCATCTGTCAGCCGCGCTTGCTCCTGACTCGAAACCTTGAAAGCTACCAGATCCTGTATGTAGGGCAATCGGAATTCCTCATTTAGTTTAAGAAGGTTCGCTTCAATCGTGCCGGATGTCATGAGATGAATTCCGGTAAGCAAAACTCGATAAAGATAAAGCAACGTTTTGATCTTCGGATCGGCATTGAATAATCTCCACTGCGCATCCGCAAAACCGAGATAATGATGGCTGTGATGACGCGTCAAGCATCCCTGAGCGATCTCCTTTAGCTCCAGGTACTCGGCCGTGGAATGAAGGACCAGAGGCGAATAAAGCTGTTCCAGTACGTACCCATTTCTCTTCAAAAGAAGTTGAAAAAATTTCCTGGCATCATGAGTCACCAGATCAATCTGTAATCCAGAGCCGATTTCAGAAACTTCAATGGTTTCCTGTTTCGCATTGAGTCCCACTATTTCGGTTAGTGGAAGGAGATGAACACCTCGCAGATCGTAATCGGAATCAGCGGAGGGAAATCCGTAAAGATGAGCACCACTCATCGTAACAAATAGCAATGGGTACGGTTGGCGGGAAATGCAGTCGTGAAGTCTCTGATCCATGTCTGCTCAAATCATGCTGCCGCGTGCCTTCAATAGAAAGACGTTCGCTCGATCATATTCAGGTTGGTCCGGTAATCGTGTCTCTGAATAAGCCGAGTCGAATTCTTTATGAAGCCCAAGCCTCCATCGGTTGATATCCTCCCAGGATACCTCCCCGCGCCGTATTGCAAGCAGCTGATCGCGATACTGATCGACGTAGGTCGGAACGAGGCCTTCTTTCAGAACGGTGATTCCGGATATCAGTAGGCGGATCAAATGCATTGCATGTTTCCACCGAATTGCTCCGCGGTTCCGAAGGTCCTGCTCCAGTTTCCGGAATTGCGATAGAACATAGCCGTTGTAGGTTTGATAGACCAGTTTGGAAAGAAAAATCGAACGCATATCCAAAAGCTCTTGAGCCAGTTCATTTGCGTACTCTACTAACGGCGTGTAGAGGCATTCCAGTACATTCGGATTCGCCTTCAGGGCAAGGATCAGAAATTTTTGTAACTCCCAGTATGTTTCCTGGGTTTCTGGCGATTCCAGTTGCTCAGGCACTCCAAAAAGCGACCAGTGCAGCATGGCAGGCGGCAGATAAATGCCGCGCCGATCGATAGCTGATTCTTCTTGTTCTAAACCGTAAGCCCGCGAGCCGACGACGCATCGATAAATCACGTAGTCGTACATCTGATGTTCCGGGCTCTTGCTGGTTCCAAGAGCTGTACTCGATTGGTAATGTTTTCGAAGGGCAAGCTGGTTGCGGCGAAGATTTGCTTCGTAGCCATCCGGAAATCGAACGCGGTACGCATGACTGCTATCTGTTGGCGACTTTACAATGATTCCGACCGCCCCGGCGGGAAAAAGAATATCTTTGTTTTTCGCCCGGATCTCTATAAGCGTTACGACCTGTGTTCCGACGGGAAGTATCCACTGCATATATTTCGCCCTGGTACAGATTATTCTATTATGTCGGAATTCCGAATTTGATCGAGGGGAACTCGACGGAATGCGAACTTGAGTTAAAAAAGAGAGTCTGGAGTACATAGAAGAACAAGCCAACCTGGTTCCTAAATAGGTATGGTGCAGAATGATGCAAAATGATGTATTATTGTGTCATGGCGGTATTAGAAAAGACAGTTCGACAGAGCATCTCGATACCATCACGATTGGCAAAGCGGGTTCAAAGTATGGCCAAAAACCGGCGCACCAGTGCTAATCGAGTATTTGTGGAACTCATCGAGACCGGACTGCAATCCAAGGAAAGAGAAAAACGAAGATTCTTTGAATTAACAGATCAATTAATCACATCTACCGACCCGAACGAAAGAGAACGTATCAAGGAAGAGCTGGCTCGATTGACCTTTGGAGAATAATTGCCAAAGATTCAGTGGACGAATCTGCCTCCTGCTCTTCGTGATCATCTTTTCGAACGGCTTCGTGAAAGAAAAATCACGGCAGAGGATTTGTACCAACTGAAACTTTGGCGTGAGTCCGAACCTGATGCGCCTGATGGGGAGTGGTATAAGGATTTCGGATCCTTCAAGATCTGCGGAGCAGGAAAATATCCCAAAACCTTTCTCTTGCGCGGACAGCCGGCTAAAGGACAGAAACTTTAGTTTGCCAGCTCGGCAGGCATTTCGTGAGAATCTGACAATCTCTACCGACCGGCGGCGCCCGATGATAGTGTTCCGGTGTGTAATTCGAGCACGCCGTGTTTATAATTATCGGGCGAATCCTCTTCTTTACAAGAAATTGGAAGAGGCGCGGAAATTCTGATTAATTGGCTTGAAGATATGAACCCTCAAGAGCAGATCGGGAAAGGCTTCAGCCAGTTAAACGTTTCTACGCGACTGCGAAAGTTTCTGAAACGTGGTTATCATAAAGCACAAAGACGGATCTTGACACGGCATCTTGATTTGACGGGCCGGCAGCGAAATCGTTACCGAGGGTGGGGAAGCTAAATAATTTGTACTGACTTGATCGTGATTGGGAAATATATTCGCGCTTATGGTTTTTGACTAAGCCCACCAAGATCATTACACTATTTTCATGGCTACTATCAGTGTAGAAGTTCCCGAGGAATTGATTCGAGCTGCGAAATTATCTGGAAAAAGCGCCTCACAGGAAATCACCAAAATCCTTGCCCTTGAGCTTTTCCGTGAGAAGGTAATATCCGTAGGAAAAGCTGCAGAGCTTTCCGGGATTTCGATCGAAGAATTTATGGATTTTGCAGCGAAAAGGGACGTTCCACTACATTATGAATTGGAGGATTTGGAAAACGATCAAAAGTTGGCCGAGACGCTGAAACTGTGATTGTAGTTTCCAACTCTTCTCCCCTAATTGTCTTCGCCAGGTTAAATCTATTTCACATACTTCGGACTCTGTTTACTCAAATCCACATTTCCGATGAAGTATTCCGCGAGGTTACGTTTGACGAAAAGCAACCTGGAGCTATTCAAGTAAAACAGGCAGATTGGATCCATGTGAAGGCAATCAAGAATATGGCACTTCATTCGCAATTAAGCCGTTCTCTGAATCTTGGTGCCGGTGAAATAGCCTCGGTCATATTGGCACAGGAACTTTCCGCAGATTTAGTGCTAATCGATGAGCGAAAAGCCCGGCTCCTCGCACAAAGATACCGAGTTGCTGTGATGGGATCAGTGGGAATTCTCGACATCAGCTATGGCAAGGGACTTATTAACGATTTGCGTCGGACTTACCTGGAATTAGAACAGCATGGTATAAGGGTGGATGGGCGGATTCTAAACCACAGCCTGGCGGCTCACAATCTTCCGCCACTCTGATTTGATCGTTAGTCGAAGCATGTACGCGCGCTTTGAACGCATCAGACTTTTCATTTCCATTGCCGATTTCTATGGTGCGTCCTGGTATGAAATGGATTGGCCTCATCCAGGCAAAGAGAAGGCGGCCCGCGAGAGGTTAAGGAAATACAAAGAACTTACGGAGGGAAAGAACAATGCGGACTGAAAAAAAGAAAAAGCTCGAAGCCGCAGGGTGGAACGTCGGAAGCCCACCTGAATTCCTGAATCTCAATGAAACTGAATCGCAATTGGTGGAGATTAAGATTTCTCTTGTAAGGATGCTTCGCAGATACCGTGAGCGTAATCATCTTACTCAGACGCACCGGTTGAAAATAAAATGAGACAAGAATGGGACAAATGGGACACGCCTCTTCCAGACGTCTTTAATTCTGTTTCCGCGCTTCTTCCAATTTTGCGAAGGCACGACGTAGTGGCACAGGGGTACTTTGGTCAAAGAGGATTTCATCGGTTATGGTGGTTACAGCTCACGGCAGACGGTC